>NZ_JBJPHW010000014.1:0-108516 GCF_053471285.1 Phreatobacter aquiterrae
CAGTTCTTCGTCTTGTCGACCAGCGCCTTCGCCTTGATCCCAAAGGGCGGGTGCGACGTCACCCGCCCGTCGGAACAGTGTCCGGCTCAGTTCTTCGTCTTGTCGACCAGGGCCTTCGCCTTGATCCACGGCATCATGTCGCGCAGCTTGGCGCCGACCGCCTCGATCGGGTGGTCGTTGACGCGGGCGCGCGTCGCCTTGAACGAGGTCTGGTTGACCTTGTTCTCCAGCATCCAGTCGCGGGTGAACTTGCCCGACTGGATGTCGGTCAGCACGCGCTTCATCTCGGCCTTCGTCTCGGCGGTGATGATGCGGGGACCCGTGACATACTCGCCATACTCCGCGGTGTTGGAGATCGAGTAGTTCATGTTGGCGATGCCGCCCTCATAGATGAGGTCGACGATCAGCTTCACCTCGTGCAGGCACTCGAAATAGGCCATCTCGGGGGCGTAGCCGGCTTCCGTCAGCGTCTCGTAGCCGGCGCGGATCAGCTCCACGAGGCCGCCGCAGAGCACGACCTGCTCGCCGAAGAGATCGGTCTCGCACTCTTCCTTGAAGGTCGTCTCGATGATGCCCGCGCGTCCGCCGCCATTGGCCGAGGCGTAGGACAGGCCGAGGTCGTGCGCATTGCCCGAGGCGTCCTGATGGATGGCGATCAGCGTCGGCACGCCGCCACCGCGCTGGTACTCGGAGCGCACGGTGTGGCCGGGGCCCTTGGGGGCGACCATCAGCACGTCGAGGTCCTTGCGGGCCTCGATCAGGTTGAAGTGGATGTTGAGGCCGTGGGCGAACATGATCGCCGCACCCTGCTTCATGTTGCCATGCAGGTCGTCGCGGTAGATGTCGGCCTGCAGCTCGTCCGGGGTCAGCATCATCATGATGTCGCAGACCTTGGCGGCTTCCGCCGGGGTCATGACGGTGAAGCCGGCGGCCTCGGCCTTGGCGCGCGTCGCGGAACCCGCCTTCAGCGCGATGACCACGTCCTTGACGCCGGAGTCGCGCAGGTTCTGGGCATGGGCGTGGCCCTGGCTGCCATAGCCGACGATGCAGACCTTCTTCGACTTGATGAGGTTGAGATCGGCGTCGCGATCGTAATAGACACGCATGGGACGGTTCCTTCCTTGGCTTTGCGTTGTCGGGTAGGCGTGGTCAGGCAGTGGCCGGCGTCGGGGTCTTCCGGCCGTAGAGGGTGAGGAACTGGTCGGTCGCGACCGCCGCATCGCGGGCGATCTCGGCCTTGTCGAGCTTCATCTTGTCGCCGAGCAGCAGGCGGATCTGCACGTCGCGGCCGGCGAGGCCGAAAAAGGTCCGGAACGCCGCCTCGGTGTCGTCGAACTGGAGCAGGCCGGCGGCGCGGCCTTCTTCCAGCACCGGCTTCAACCGGTCGCCAATGGCGAAGCGGCCGTTCTCGAGCACGATCTGCCCGAGGTTGCTCTGCTTCGAGGCCGCGTGCGTGATTGCCACCCGGTTGAGCGCGATCGACGTGGCGCTGGAGATGACCGACAGCCAGTTTGCGGCGAAATCCTTCAGGCTGTCCCTCAGGCTTGAGGCATCGAGTTTCTGCCGGTCGTAGCGGCCGGCCCGCACGCGCGACGCCTGCCATTGCACCGTTGCGGTCAGGAGCCCGTCGCGGTCGCCGAACCACTTGTAGAGGGTTTCCTTCGAGCAGCTCGCCCGCCGGGCGACGGCCGTCATGGTGAGCTGGCCGCCCTGCTCCTGCATCAGTGTCAGCACCGCGTCGAGAACCGCCGCCTGTCGGGCGGTCGGCTCCGCCGGGTCGGTGCCCGGTGTCTCGGGAGCGAGGGTCTTGGCGGCTGACGTCATGGGTGTCGAGAGGTGGAAACAGTCCGTACCGTACGTTACGGTTCGGTTGTCTAGCGCAGCAGCATCGCGGGTGCAAGCCGTCCTTCCGGAAAGTGTTGAGTGTCATGCGGCGTGCGGCTTCGGGACGGTCGCCGACGGGCTTTCCGATGTGCGTCGGGACCCGACCTGCCGGCCGGTGGCCGCCGGGGCGAACCGTCCGTTGCTCAGCCGCCGCAGGCCTTGCGGTAGCGGCGGACCGTTTCCGCCATGCCGTGGATGAGGGCATCTGCGGTGAGGGCATGGCCGATCGACACCTCGGCGATGGCCGGTGCGCGGGCGATCAGCGGCGGAAGGTTGTCGAGGGTGAGGTCGTGGCCGGCATTGACGGCAAGGCCGGCGGCGACCGCGGCCTCTGTCGTCGCCGCCAGCTTGTCGAGCTCGGCGGCCTGCGCCGCGCCATCGGCCGCATGGCCATAGGGCCCGGTATAGAGCTCGATCCGGTCGGTGCCGGTGGCCTTGGCGGCGGGCACCAGCGCCGGATCGGCGTCGAGGAAGATCGACACGCGCATGCCGCCCCCCTTCAGCCGGGCGATGACCCGCTTCAACAGGTCGGCGTCTTTCACGACGTCCCAGCCGTGGTCGGAGGTCGCCTGCGCCGGATCGTCCGGCACCAGCGTCACCTGGTCAGGCTTCACCTCCTCGCAAAGGCTGAGGAAGCGCTCGTCCGGATAGCCCTCGATGTTGAACTCTGCGGCGGGAAACCCGGCGCGCAGCATGGCCGAAAGATCGAACACGTCGTGCCGGCGGATATGCCGCTCGTCGGGCCTCGGATGCACGGTGATGCCCGCCGCCCCCGCGGCAAGCGCGATGCGGGCGAGGCCCGTCACGCTCGGCCAGGGGAGGTTCCGCCGGTTGCGCAGCTGCGCGATGGCGTTGACGTTGACGGACAGATGCGTCGGCATGGGGCGCCTTCGAAAGACTTCGGCCTCAGGAGGGGCGCATTCAGCGTCCCTGCGCGCCATCCGGCAAGGCCGCTTCAAGCATGCCTTCCGCGCCGCGGCTCATGGCGGCGATGCCGGTGCGCGACGCTTCCACCAGGCCGACCACGCCCATCAGGCGGATGAAGCGCTCGACCTCCTCCGTCGTCCCCGTCAGCTCGAAGACGAAGGAGTTCAGCGTCGCGTCCAGCGTGCGCGCCCCGAAGGCGCCGGCGAGCCGGAGCGCCTCGACGCGGGCGTCGCCCTTGCCGCGCACCTTGACGAGGCAGAGCTCGCGCTCCAGCGCCTCGCCCTGCACGGTCAGGTCCACCACCCGGTGCACCGGCACGAGGCGGTCGAGCTGGGTCTTGATCTGCTCGATCACCTTCTCGGTGCCGGTTGTGACGATGGTGATGCGCGAGACGTGCTTCTCGTGCTCGGTCTCCGAGACCGTCAGGCTCTCGATGTTGTAGCCGCGGCCGGAGAACATGCCGGCGATGCGGGCAAGAACCCCCGGCTCGTTGTCGACCAGCACCGCCAGCGTGTGGCGGCGCTCGGCGTGGATGGCGTCGGAGAGGAAATAGGCGGACTGGGACTGGGTCATGGTTGCGTTGCAGAGTTCCGGTTAGGGTGCCGCGACGGTGGGTCGCGCGTTGAGGTGTGCCGCGGCACGTATGAACTGGCGATCGAATGTCGCGAGGGAGTCGCAGTCCGCCGCGGCGATCAGGTGGAGCGCGTCCGCAAGATCCATTCCTTCAGCCCACCATTCCATGGCTTCGGCGAGGCGAACCTTGTCGGTGACCTCGACCTGATGCAGGCCGAGAAACGCCGTCAGGCCATGGACGATGCGGTCCTTGGAGTAGCCGTAGGTCGAGCGCAGCACCCACTCCGTTTCCATGAGTACGGAATGGGGGACGAAGACCCGGTTCCCTTCGAGCAGGCGCTTTGCTCGTGCGACGGCCGCGGGCTCGTCATCCACCAGGATGCGCACAACGACGTTGGTGTCGATCGCGATCATGGCGAATCATCGTGACGAGACTTGCGCGACCAGCGCTCGGCCAACGCCAGATCGATGCCCCTTTGCATCTCCTCGATCGATTTGGGCGCACCGTCATATTTCAGGATACCGACCACTTCACCAAGCGTCGTCGATGCGAAGGGTTCGGACTTCTCGAAGATCACCCGGTTGCCTTCCTCGATGATCGTGAACGAAGTGCCGGGCGTCAGCCCCATGCGCTCCCGCGTGGCTTTGGGAACCACCAGCTGCCCCTTGGTCGATAGTCGGGTGGTGGCCATGGCTTCCTCCGGCGGCAGGTAAGACGGCGGTAAGATAGCATCCCGCCGCCGTCTTCGCCACGCCTCACACCAACTGCTTGCCCTTGGCGTCGATGATCTCGCCGGTGACGCCCTCGAAATCGGGCAGGATCATCTCGTTGTGCGCCTTGCCCGAGGGGATCATAGGGAAGCAGTTCTCTTCCTTCGCCACCAGGCAGTCGAAGATCACCGGGCCCGGATAGTCGATCATCTCGCGGATGGTGTCGTCCAGCTTCGCCGGATCGTCGCAGCGGATGCCCTTGGCGTGATAGGCCTCGGCGAGCTTGACGAAGTCCGGCAGCGCCGCCGAATAGCTCTCCGAATAGCGCCCGCCATGCAGCAGCTCCTGCCACTGGCGCACCATGCCCATGTACTCGTTGTTGAGGATGAAGATCTTGACGGGTAAGCGATACTGCGCCGCCGTCGACATCTCCTGCATGTTCATCAGCACCGAGGCCTCGCCCGCGACGCAGACGACGAGGTCCTTCGGATGGGCGAGCTGCACGCCCACCGCCGCCGGCAGGCCGTAACCCATGGTGCCGAGGCCGCCCGAGGTCATCCAGCGGTTCGGCTCGTCGAAGTGGAGATACTGCGCCGCCCACATCTGGTGCTGGCCGACCTCCGTGGTGATGAAGCGCTTGCGGCCCTTGGTGAGTTCCTCCAGCCGCTCCAGCGCATATTGCGGCTTGATGATCTCGGAGGAGTTCTTGTAGGCGAGCGACTTGCGCGCCCGCCAGCCCTCGATCTGCAGCCACCAGGCCTTGATCGCCGGCCTGTCGACCTGGGGCGCCACGTCCTTCCACAGCCGCACCATGTCCTCCAGCACGTGGGCGCAGTCGCCGACGATGCCGATGTCCACCTTGACGTTCTTGTTGATGGACGAGGGGTCGATGTCGATGTGGATCTTCTTCGAGCCCGGCGAGAAGGCGTCGAGCCGGCCGGTGATGCGGTCGTCGAAGCGCGCGCCGATGTTCACCAGCACGTCGCAGCCGTGCATCGCGAGGTTCGCCTCGTAGGTGCCGTGCATGCCGAGCATGCCCAGCCACTGCGGGTCATGGGCCGGATAGGCGCCGAGGCCCATCAGGGTGGAGGTGATCGGATAGCCCGTGGCGCGCACCAGCTCGCGCAGCAGCTGCGCGGCCTGCGGCCCGGCATTGATGACGCCGCCGCCGGTGTAGAACACCGGGCGCTTGGCCTTGGCGATCAGCTCCACCGCCGCCTTGATCTTGCCGAGGTCGCCCTTGATCTGCGGCCGGTAGGTCTTGTGCTGGTTGTCGCGCGGCTTCTCGTACTTGCCGCTCTTGAACTGGATGTCCTTGGGTATGTCGATGACGACCGGGCCCGGACGGCCGTTCTGCGCCACGTAGAAGGCCTCGTGCAGGATGCGCGGCAGGTCCTCGATCGATTTCACCAGGTAGTTGTGCTTGGTGCAGTGGCGCGTGATGCCGACGGTATCGGCCTCCTGGAAGGCGTCCGAGCCGATGAGATGGGTCGGCACCTGGCCGGTGAAGCAGACGATCGGGATCGAATCCATCAGCGCGTCGGTGAGGCCGGTCACCGCATTGGTCGCGCCGGGGCCGGAGGTGACCAGCACCACGCCCACCTTGCCGGAGGAGCGGGCATAGCCCTCGGCGGCGTGCACAGCGCCCTGCTCGTGGCGGACGAGGATGTGCTTGACGCTGTCCTGCTGGAAGAGCGCGTCATAGATCGGCAGCACGGCGCCGCCGGGATAGCCGAAGAGGGTGTTGACGCCCTGGTCGATCAGGGCCTGCACCACCATTTCGGCACCGGTCATCTCGCGGGACATGGGTCGGTTTCCTTCAAGGTCGTCTTTGGTCGGGTCTTGCAGCGAGGCGTTAGGCGGTGAGGTCGTTCAGGGCAACAAAAAAGGCCCCGCGAGGGACCTTGTGTTGAGCGCCACCGTTCGGCCGCCGTGTGAGTGATCACACGTCCGTCGATGGCGCCCCGGATACAATAAGGATGAAACGCACGGCGTGCGGCTCCGATTAGTTAGGGTGGGACCATAGGGGAGGGGGAAGGAGGGTGTCAAGGAGGGGGGACTTCCTCGCGCCTTCAATGGTCTCGCTCGATCAACCTCGAATGGGACGTGGGGCCGTCTGACCAAACTCATTCAGGAACTGGCTCGCGACAAGGTGGGCGGTCCCGAAGCTCGAATATGCGGGTTGAATGCCTGCTTGCATTGCGCTCGCCAGAGGCATCTGCTGCGAACAGGTCAATACAAGTCTGCCGGGCTTCCCAAGTTGTGGAGCCGCCTTAACCCTCGTGATCCCCACGTAGAGCAATCTACGCTGCTCTTCCATTTGCGATTGCATTTCTGTAGCCGGCAAATCCGCTTCAGGTAGCCGAGGCAATAGGCCCTGAATGCATCCGGCAATAATTGTTACCGGGGCACTAAGTCCCTTGCTCTTGTGGAGACTCATTATTCGAACGTCGGTAACCTCGGTGGGTACCTCAGGCTTGGCAATAAGCGAGCTAAGTTCAGCAAGAAATGTTCTACGATCGCCGTTTGCCAACAAAGATGCCTCGAGCGCTACAGCGCGCAGGCCTTGCAGCCCGGCGTTCTCAGCTGGGAAAAGGCTATCTATTACCTCTGTGACAGAGGTTAGCATTTCAAGCTGCTCGAGCTCTGCCGCAACGCGCTGAAAACGCTCAACAATTGCTGCGGTATGTGGAATCGAGAATATCCCTCTAGACAAGCGCTCCAATGCTTCCCAGGGTGTGATTCCCTGTTCCTCGCAGTGCAACCGCAATCGCTGGTAGGCTCTGGCGCGCCATTCGTTGTGACCAAGACCAAGAAGCCACCTTAGAGCAACGCGATCTTCACGATCTACGTAAAGCTTTAGCTTTGCGAACCTCTCTTGGGCATCTTCAGAGTCGAGTTCCGATTCTGCGTAGTATGAGCGCGCCGGTATCCCCATAGCGGAAAGGGTGTGATAGATGGGGGTGCCAATGACGCCGCGCTGAGCAAGAACGAGAATGTCTCCGGGATGAGTTCCAGCGGTCACTAGGGCCTGAATTACATTAGCTACGCCCTGAATTTCTTCGGTAAGCGTCGTGTACTGTATGATTTGTATCTCACCCGGGCCGTTTTGTGGGCGCGGTGTCAGCGCCCTTCGCACCGGGCGATCGAGGTTTCGGGCGATGAGCGCGTTTGCCATCGCCACAACTTGGGATGGGCAGCGATGACATTCGCCAAGTTCCACATCCACTCCGCCTCCGTTTGCGGCTAGCCACTGCCGAATGCCCTCGGGGTGAGCGTGCTTGAAGCTGTATATGGATTGATCGTCATCTCCAACAATACAAACGTTGGCATTGTCCGACAGCAAATGTAAGACACCTTGTTCAGCTTTGTTTAGATCCTGAAACTCATCTATAAGTATATGGGAAAATGCAGTTCGAGCGGGGGCGGCAGGATTGTGCAGCAAATACCTGTATGCCAAAGGAATTGCTTCGCCAATGAGCATACTATTATGAAATCGATGCCAGTTATTCAAATCGAGCTCAAGTGATGCATCCTCTGGTGACTGCACATATCCAGGTTCATCGGCCTGAAGTCTGGCCCAGGCCGATTCAAAGGCGCGGATGCGCTTTTTGACACTCCGCTTGCCCTGATGGGCACCGGCAAGGTCAGCAAGAAGGGGCTCGATCTCGAAATCATTTAAAGGGCGAGCAACACGTCCGGTCGCTTCAAGCGCATGAGTTGTCATCAAAATCTTGAACGCAAGGCTATGAAGAGTTCTGCCTTCCAGTTGGTCACACCCTGGGACGCCCATCCCCACCAGTTCGCGGTGCAAATCCTCTGCTGCTACCCGTGTGAATGTAACGGGCAAGATTGCGTTTGGCGGCACGCCAACTTCAAGCAGTCTTGCAACCCTCCGCTTCATCGCGAACGATTTTCCAGTGCCGGGTCCTGCGACGACACGAAGTCGTCGATCTTCTGAAGACGCAATTTGAAATGCGGGCGAGCCCGGTACGATGCCGTCAGACCAAGCCATGAACAAACCTTCAACTTCCTCCGGCCGCGTTCTCTAGGCGGACTGGCAAAATTGTATCGGGTGGTAGTTCGCACTCACTGGTTGCGTATTCTTGTCGCCTCGCGATTGGAAGCGCAAGTCGCAAAAGGGGCTTTGCACCCAAGTCTGGCACCCTCACCCCAGCCGCCCCTCCTCATCCCACGCCACCACCTTCTGCGCTTCCCCTCCCCACCTCCACAGCACCAGATTCCGCATCCCCTCCGTCGCGCCGGTGGCGAAGCTCGGCACCAGCGCGCCGGCGGCCCCCGCCGCGATGAGCCGCTTCGCCAGCGTCCACGTGGGAGGCACGCGCCCCTCGGCGCGGTCCAGCATCCAGGCGCAGCCGAGGGTTTGAAGGTCCGTGCCGGCGGCTTGTCGGCCCGCCTCCGTCGTGAGGTCGAGGATGCCGGCGCAGTCCACGTCGTAGGTCACCACCGTCAGCGGCGGGAAGCGGTGGGCGAAGCCGTGGGAGACCTCGGCGAACATGCCCTCGATGGAGAGGGCGAGATAGAGCGCCGCCATGCCCTTGGGATTGAACCGCCCGCCATGGATCGCCGCGCCCGCGCCGGAGGTCGGCGCGAAGGCCCAGCGCGGGTCGTGCGCCCGGTAGGCGAGGCCGCGATAGCGGGTGAGGGGGAGGGGCGGGGATCTCATGATGCTGCCGGCACGGGGTCCCGGTTGTTTGGCGCTGCCCTCATCGCGTCATGCCCGGCCGTGTGCCGGGCATCCACGACTTGAACACCGCAGCGGGAAGACAATTCGTGGATGCCCGGGCCGAGCCCGGGCATGACGGGTGGAGGTTCGAGTGCCTCTTCCGGCTCCTGCGCTTGCCCGTCCTGGCGCCACCCCTCAGGCGAAGCCGCCGGTGGCGACATGGTCGAGCCAGTCGCGCAGCGCCGCCGCCTTGCCGTCCTTCACGAGGCTCTCCGCCGTGCGGCCGCCGAAGGCCGGCAGCGGCGCGGCGCGGTACCAGGCGAGCGCCTGCCTCTCGCCGCCGGCCCAGTCGGCGACGCGCGCGACGATCTCGATCATCTCGGTGACGCGTTCCTGCGTCTTCGGCGCCTTCGCCCGCGCGGCGCGGTGGAAGGTCTCCGGCCTCACGCCCATGGTGTCGGCGAGCTGCGCCTTCGACACGCCGAAGCGGTCGGCCACGCGGTCGATGGCGATCAGGCCCTCGGCGTCGAAATAGCCGGAGGTGCGGACGCCGCCCGTGACCGGGGCGACTGTCGCGGCCCGCCGCGAGGGCACCCGGGCTGCCTTGGTGGTCATGATCCGATCCAGTCCAAATGGCAGGAAATCATGACCAAACATATGGCATGACCAGCACTTTGGCAAGGCGGACCCCGCCGGCCCCTCATCGCAGGCCTCGCGCGAAGCCGGCGACCACGCCCACCACCCGCCCGTCCTGGCCGGCGAAGCCGTGATAGCCGCGCGCCTGGCAGGGGTCCCCGGCATCCGGTCCACCGTCGAACCACGCCACCCGGACCCGCGCCCCGCCCCAGGCCCTGAAGGGCTCGACGCCCGAGGGCGAGGTGAAACGGCAGCCGTCGCGGCGGTGATGCACCACCAGCGTCGGCGGCAGGGCCGCGGGGGAACCGATCTGGCCGCGAAGCTGATCGAGGAAGCCCGCGGTGATGACGACGCCGTTCGGGCGCGCGCCCAGCGCCTCGGCGATCCGGAGCGAGCCGCGGGAGGTGCCGGCCACCGTCACCGGGCGGCCGAACCGCTGCCGGAGATAGGCGACGGCGGCGGCGACCGACACGCCGCTGTCGATGGTGAGCGAGGCGACGCCCGCCGCCGCATAGGCCTTGCGCGTCCGCACCAGCTGGTTGCCCTGGAGCGAGGAGAAGCTGCCGTCGGCGCGGATGCCGAGATGGCCGTTGCCGCCGGGGATGAGCACGATGGACGCGCGCGGGGCGCGCGGCGCGTTGAGCAGGCCGTAGCCGCCCGACAGCGACACGGCCTCGTCGGCGAGCGCCGGGGCGGCGAGGGGGATGGTGGCCCAGGCGATCAGGGCCAGCAGCGCGACGACGATGGGCCTCATGCGATCCTCCCTTCCGACAGGAGCCCGACCATGACAGAGGCGGAACGCCGCGTCAAGCAAAAAATCCTATACTAGGACAAAAAGCGGAACGCCGGGGCCGCCGTGGCATCGGCGCGGCGCCTCACTCCGCCCGCCAGCCGGCCAGCGGCACCGGGGTCACCACCTTGAGGAAGGTTTCGGCCGGCTCGTCGGCGGCGAGCGCCGCGATGTCGTCGAGCAGGGCGCGGATGGCGCGGCGCGGGTCGCCGTCGAATTCGGCGAGCACGGCCTCCACTTCCGGGTCCTCGAACATGTCGTCGTCGGGAAAGTCGGTGTCTGCGAAGGTCGAATGGGCCATGGGGTGTCCTCCTGATGCTGACACCCTACACGGCCTCTTGCCAGATTCTGTCAGCAGGATGGCAGCATATCGGCAGCAGAGTCCGCCGGGAGGTCAGCGCCCCGCCTGCGGCCGGAACAGCCGGCCCTTCTCGGCGATCAGCACCATGGCGAGCGCCGCCACCCCGCAGCCGGCAAAGCCCAGCACCACCGGCACGGCCGTGCCGTCGAACTGCTGGCCGATGGCGAAGCCGATGAGCGCGCCGCCCACCGTCGAGACGAAGCCCTGCACCGAGGAGGCCGTGCCGGCGACATGGCCGAGCGGGTCCATGGCCATGGCGCCGAAGTTCGAGGCCATCAGGCCGAAGCCGAACATGGCGGCGCACTGGAACAGGGCGAAGACCACCATGGTCTCGTGGCCCGCCAGCGCCACCGCGCCATGGGCCAGCGTCACCGCGAGGTAGAAGAGGAGGGCGGTGTGCGAAACGCGGCGCATGCCGTAGCGCTCGACGATGCGCGAGTTGAGGAAGGAGGCGAGCGCCATGAAGCCGGCGATGACCGCGAAGATGACGGTGAAGAGTTCGCTCGCCCGGAACACGTCCTGGAACAGTTGCTGCGCCGCGTTGATGAAGCCGAACAGGCTGCCGACCACGAAGGTCATGGCCAGCATGTAGCCGACCGACTGGCGCGTCGTCAGGCAGGTGCGGAAGGCCTTCAGGATCGGCCCGATCGCGATCGGCGTGCGGTCCTCCGGGTGCAGGGTCTCGGGCAGCTTGCGCGCCACCCACAGCGCCACCACCATGCCGAACAGGCCGAGCAGGGCGAAGATCCAGCGCCACGGCGCGAACAGGATGATCACCTGGCCGATGGAGGGCGCGAGGATCGGCACGGCGAGGAAGACGATGAAGGCGAGCGACATGACGCGCGCCATCTGCCGGCCGGAGAAGGTGTCGCGCACGATGGACACCGCCAGCACGCGCGAGCCGGCGGCGCCGATGCCCTGCACGACGCGCGCCACCATCATGGTCTCGAAGCTGGTGGCGAAGGTGGCTGCCAGGCTCGCCACGCCATAGATCGCGAGGCCCGTCAGCAGCACGGGGCGGCGGCCGAAACGGTCGGCGAGCGTGCCGTAGATGATCTGCGCCACGCCGAAGCCGAGCAGGTAGGAGGTCACCACCCATTGCCGGTCGTTGGCCGAGACGATGCCCAGCGCCTCGCCGATCTCGGGCAGGGCGGGCAGCATGGAATCGATGGCGAGCGCATTGGTCGCCATCAGGGCGGCGATCATGGCGACGAACTGTCGGAAGCCGAGCCCAGGATAGGGTCCGGCGGCCGGCGGAGCGGTGGGGGTCATGGCACGGCAACGGTCGGGATGGACGGCGGCGTCGCGTCCCGCACTGCGGACCGGACCCCCGTCGGGAAGCGCCTGACATAAAACCTGTCGGGTGTCAGCGCCATCCTTTTTGCCGTGACGCAGCATCGCGCGCGCGGGCCGGCTTGTCGCGCGCGGTCGTCATTGGCTAGGCTCCGCGCCGACGACATGGAGGCCCTGCGCCGCCAGACCTTTCCGGAAGGGTTCCGCGCGCCAGATGCTTGCCCATCCGAATTCAGCGATTCCGTCCAACAGACATGAGGAAATGCCCATGACGATCGACCGCCGCACAGTCCTTGCCGGCCTTGCCGGAACGGTGGCCCTGCCGGCCATCCGCACCGCCTCGGCCCAGGCCGCCTGGCCGACCCGGCCGGTGCGCATGATCGTGCCCTTCCCGCCCGGCGGCTCCACCGACGTCCTCGCGCGCGTCATTGCCGAGCAGCTGTCCAAGGAACTCGGCCAGACGGTGGTGATCGAGAACCGTCCGGGTTCCGCCGGCAATGTCGGCGTCAACGCCATCGCCAAGGCCGAGCCGGACGGCTACACGATCGGCGTCTCGACCATCGGCCCGCTGTCGGCGCATATCGAGCTCTACCGGACGCTGCCGTTCAATCCGCTGACGGACTTCACCTACATCGCCGACATCTACGAGATCCCGAACATCCTCGTGGTCAATCCGCAGACCCCGGTGTCGACCGTTCAGGAGTTCATCGCCTGGGTGAAGGCGAAGGGCGAGGGCAAGGCGTCCTACGGCACGCCGGGCCTTGGCACCACGGCGCATCTGTCGACCGAGTTCCTGTCGCGCAAGGTCGGCATGCAGCCGCTCCACGTGCCCTACCGGACCGGCGCCGTCGCCGTGCAGGACCTCATCGCCGGCCGCATCGACTTCATGTTCGACAACCTGCCGACCATCATCGGCCAGATCCAGGGCAAGACGATCAAGCCGATCGCCGTTTCGACGGCGAAGCGCTGGCCGGGCCTGCCGGACCTGCCGACCATGATCGAGGGCGGCGTACCCGATTTCGACGTGACCTCGTGGTCCGGCATGATCGCGCCGAAGGGCCTGCCCGAGGCCATCACGAAGAAGCTCATCGACGCCCACATCAAGATCGGCCAGGACCCGGCCTTCGTGAAGCGCTTTCAGGATCTCGGCGCCCTCGCGACCATGAAGGGGCCGGATGTGCTCCAGGCGCGCATGGCGACGGAAATCCCGCGCTGGGCCGAGGTCGTCCGCGCCGCCGGCGCCAAGGTCGAGTAAATCCCCGATCCCGGGATCGCGGGCGGCCTGTCCGTCCGCGGCCGACCTGTTGCGACATGGCCGGGCTCGTCCCGGCCATGTCCGTTTCGGCCCCTCCCATCCGGCCAAGTTGCATCGCTCCGTGAAATGCCATTTCATGCAGGAAAATGGCTTCCGGAGGAAACGACCCATGACGACTGCCAGCCGCCGCACAGTTCTCGCCACCCTCGGGGGTGTCGCGGCCGCCTCGATCCTGCCCGCCCGGGCGCAGTCCTTCCCCTCCAAGCGGGTGACGCTGGTCGTACCGTTTCCGCCCGGCGGACCGGTCGATCTCGTCGCCCGCCAGATGGCCCAGAAACTCCAGGAGGCCTGGGGCCAGACGGTCCTGGTGGAGAACAGGCCGGGCGCGGACGCTGTGATCGGTGCGCAGGCCGTGCAGCGCTCCGATCCCGACGGCCATACGCTGCTCGTCTGCGCCATCCACCATTCGGTGCATCCGAGCCTGAAGGCGAGCCTGCCCTACAAGTTCCTCGAGGACTTCGTTCCGGTCAGCGGCGCAGGCATCTTCCCGATCATCGTCTGCGCCCACCCCTCGCTACCCTTCGACGACATGAAGGGGCTGATCGCCCATGCCAGGGCCAATCCGGGCAAACTGTCCTACGGCTCGGCCGGGGTCGGGGGCGGCACGCATCTGGCGGGCGAACTGTTCAAGAGCATGACCGGCACCGACATGCTGCACGTCGCCCATCGCGGCAGCGCGCCGGCGATGAGCAGCCTCCTCGGCAACCATGTGCAGCTGATGTTCTCCGACGGGCCGACGGCCGTGCCGCAGGTCCAGGCGAAGACGGTCAAGGCCCTCGGCATCAGCCCGTCGCGGCTGTCGCTTCTGCCCACCATTCCGACCATGCCGGAGGCGGGTCTGCCCGGCTACGAGGCCTATTCATGGTCCGGTATCGTCGCCCCCAAGGGGACGCCGCCGGATGTCGTCGCCAGGCTCAACGAGGCAATGGTCAAGGCCTTGAGGGACAGGGAGACGGTCGAGAAGTTCGAGCGTTTCGGCGCCCAGGCCGCTCCCCAGACCGCCGCTGAATTCGGCGCGTTTCTCAAGAATGAAACCGAGAAATGGGCAAAGGTCATCGCCGCGGCTAACATCCCGCGGCAGCAGTAAGGTCCGGACCGGCTCCGGGCGAGGAGCCGGCCATGACCCAGCCCATCCCCACCACGAGCCTGCCGACCGGCGAAGCCATCCCCGTGCTCGGCCAGGGCACATGGACCATTGCCGACCGGCCCGCCCGGCGGCGCGAGGCGGTGACGGCGCTCCGGCAAGGCCTCGATGCCGGCATGTCGCTGATCGACACGGCCGAGATGTATGGCGATGGCGCGGCGGAGGAACTGGTCGGGGAGGCGATGGCCGGTCGCCGCGACGAGGCCTTTCTCGTCAGCAAGGTCTATCCGCACAATGCCGGCCGCCGCAGCGCCATCGAGGCCTGCGAGCGGTCGCTGAGGCGCCTGAAGACCGATCGCATCGACCTCTACCTGCTCCACTGGCGCGGCAGCATTCCGCTCGCCGAGACCATCGGCGCCTTCGAGCGCCTGAAGGCGGAGGGCAAGATCCGCCACTGGGGTGTCTCCAACTTCGACCGGGACGACATGGAGGAACTGATCGCGGAGGGCGGCGGCGCGGTCGCCGTCAACCAGGTGCTCTACAATTGCGGCCGGCGCGGCATCGAATTCGACCTGATGCCCTGGCAGGCCGCCCGCGGCATCCCGGTCATGGCCTATTCGCCGATCGAGCAGGGACGCCTGCCGCGCCATCCGGTTCTTGCCGCCATCGCCGCCCGCCATTCCGGCGCCACGGCGGCGCAGGTGGCGCTCGCCTTCACGCTGCGCGGGGGCGGCGTCGTCGCCATTCCGCAGATGGCGACGCCGGCCCATGTGGTCGAGAACCGTCCGGCGGCCGATCTCAAGTTGACGCCCGAGGATATGGCCGAGATCGACCGCGCCTTTCCGCCGCCGACGCGCAGGCGGTCGCTGGAAATGCTCTGACGGCGTCTGGCGGTCGCGAGACAGGTCGCAGGACCAGCCAAGATCGTGGCTCGGTCGATTCAGCCCGGTTGTTGTGCATTTGATCAAGCTGCACAAACAGTGATCAGCGACGGCCGAACAGGCGCTGACAGACACTTCGGCGCAAATGTCTGATCTTTGTAACAAAATCGCTGCCGGCCCGGCTGGCACGCGGCTTGCGATCCTGTGGTCGGATATCGTTCCGCCCGTCAGGAGCCTTTCATGCGACGCAGAGACTTCTTCAAGACAGCCACGCTGGCGGGCGCCGCCACCATCGCGGCGCCCAATGTCGTCACGGCCCAGGCGACCTTCACCTGGCGCATGACATCCGCCTATGGCCCGCGTGCCGCCTTCTATTCGGTCGGGCCGGGCTCGGCCACCGACCTCATCCAGCGCATCCAGACGATGTCGAACAACCGTCTGCGCATCCAGTTCTTCGGCGCCGGCGAACTTGTGCCCGCCTTCGAGGGCTTCGACGCCGCCTCTGCCGGCACGGTGGAGATGAATTACGGCAACTCCTATTTCTGGACCGGCAAGAGCTTCGCCGCGCAGTACTTCACCGCCGTGCCCTTCGGCCTCAATTTCCAGGGCATGAATGGTTGGCTCTATGACGGCGGCGGCATGGATCTCTGGCGCGAGACCTACGACCGCTTCAACCTGGTGCCGATCGCCTGCGGCAACACCGGCGTGCAGATGACCGGCTGGTTTCGCAAGCCGATCGAGACCATCGCCGATTTCCGTGGCCTGAAGATGCGCATTCCCGGCCTGGCCGGCCGCGTCTACCAGCAGTTCGGCGTCGACGTCCGCCTGCTGCCCGGTGGCGAGATCTTCCCGGCCCTCGAGCGCGGCGTGATCGACGCCGCCGAGTTCGTGGGTCCGTTCCTCGACCGCCAGCTCGGCCTGCATCGCGTCGCCAAGCACTACTACACGACTGGCTGGCACGAGACGGCGACGGTCTCCGAGATCGCCATCAACAAGACGGCCTGGAACCGTCTGCCGAACGAACTCAAGGCCATCGTCGAGAACGCCAGCGCCGCCTGCAACGTCGTCTCCGAGGCCTGGGCGCAGAAGAACAACGCCGAGGCGCTCGACGATCTCGTCACCAACCACCAGGTGATCGCAAAGCCGCTTCCGGACGCGGTGGTCGAGGAGCTTCGCAAGGCCAACGACAAGGTCCTGGAAGCCGGTCTCTCCGACCCTCTGGTGAAGAAGGTCCACGACAGCTACTTCGCCTACTACGCCAAGTACGCGAAGTGGACTGCGCTGTCGGAGGGCGTCTATCACGCCAAGGTCCGGCCCTCGTGAGCCTCGCGGCGCGGATCGCCGCGGGCATCGACAGGGTTGTCGACGCCTTCGGCCTCCTGGCGGCGGCCTGCTGCTGCGCGTTGGTCGTCGTCATGGCGACCAACGTACTGCTGCGCTACCTCTTCTCCACCGGCTCAGTCTGGGCCCAGGAACTGGAGTGGCATCTTCTGGTGCCCATCTGCCTGCTCGGCATGGCCTTTGCGATCCGCCACGGCGAGCATGTCAGGGTCGACATCTTCTTCGCCTCCTACCCGGAGCGGCTGAAGGTGGCCATCGACCTTTTCGCGGCCATCCTCGGCGTCCTGTTCGGGCTCGTCGTCATCATCCTGGCCTTGCGCTATGTCGGCCAGTCCTGGCGGATCGACGAAGGTTCGGCCAATCCCGGAGGCATTCCCTGGCGCTGGGCTCTCAAGGCGTTCATTCCGCTGGGCTTTGCGATCTTCACCCTGCAGAGCCTCGGCGACGCCCTCCGGGCCGCCGCGCGGCTGCGCGCCTGACCATCCGGGACAGATGATGCCTCTCAACGAAATTCTCGCCATCGGCATGCTCGTGTCGTTCTTCGTGCTGCTGCTGGCCGGGTTGCCGGTGGCGTTGACGCTGGCGCTCACCGGCTTCGTCTTCGGTTTCCTCGGCTTCGGCGAGATCCTGTTCAACCTTCTGCCGAACCGCATCTTCGGCGTGGTGACCAGCTACACGCTGCTCGCCATTCCGCTCTTCGTCTTCATGGGCGTGATGCTGGAGAAATCGCGCCTCGCCGAGGACCTGATGGAGGTCGTCGGCCTCATCGCCGGCTCGCTGTCCGGCGGTCTCGGCATCGGCATCATTCTCGTCGGCATCGTCATGGGCGCCACGACAGGCATCGTCGGCGCGACCGTGGTGACCCTCGGCCTCCTGACGCTGCCGACCCTCCTGAACCGCGGTTACGACAAGGGGCTCGCCACCGGCGTCATCTGTGCCTCCGGCACGCTCGGCCAGATCATCCCGCCGAGCCTGATCCTCATCCTCCTCGCCGACATCCTCAACGAGAGCGTCGGCACGCTGTTCGCAGCCGCCCTGCTGCCGGGCCTCCTGCTGTCGGGAATCTATGTCGCCTATATCCTGATCCTCGGAAAGCTCAGGCCCGACATGGTGCCGCCGGTGCCGCAGGCCGAGCGGGACGCCGTGTCGCGCCGCCAGCTCTGGGGCAAGCTGCTGCGTGTCGCCCTGCCGCCGCTGGGGCTCGTCGTGGCGGTGCTCGGCTCGATCATCGCCGGTATTGCAGCCCCGACCGAGGCCGCCTCCATGGGCGCGCTCGGCGCCATTCTCGTCACCGCCATCGGAGGCCGCTTCAGCATCGGGATGCTCGGCGCCACCGCCCGCTCGACCCTCGTCATCACCGCGCAGATGATGTTCATCCTCATCTGCGCCCAGGTTTTCGCCATCGCCTTCCGGGGCTTGGGCGGCGAGGACCTGGTGAAGGAGATGTTTGCCTTCGTGCCCGGCGGCATCAACGCCGACATCTGGTTCATGCTGCTGATCATCTTCGTGCTCGGGTTCTTCATCGAGTGGATCGAGATCTGCTACATCGCCGTCCCGCTGTTCATGCCGATCCTGCAGGACGGCGGAGCGAACCTCGTCTGGGTGGCGACGCTGATCTGCGTCATGCTGCAGACCTCGTTCCTGACCCCACCCTTCGGCTGGTCGCTGTTCTACCTGCGCTCGGTGGCGCCCCCCGAGATCCGGACGGCCGACATGTACCGCGGCGTCATTCCCTTCGTCGGAATGCAGTTCCTCGCCACCGCCATCGTCTTCATCTTCCCGGTCCTGGCGCTCGGCCTGCCGAAGGCGATCGGCTGGTAAGGGTCAGTCGCCGCGCATCCGGTAGCCGGACTGACCAACGCAATCGGTGAACTGCGCCTGCTGGGGCGGCGCCAGTCCGTTGCGGTCGCGGCTGCCGGCCGCGTTGGACGTGTTGCTGACCGCGGCCCGGTAGCACAACCTCGCGGTATAGTCGGCAGTGAAGACCTGGCGGCTGATGTCGCCGTCGACAAGCCGCCGCGCCAGCCGCATGGCCGCGGCGTCCTGCTCGGGTGGCAGCCGGATATCGCCATAGGTCTGGGCCGAGACCGGTACGGCAGCGATGGCCAGGAGGGCGAGGGCGGCAAGCACAAGGCGAAACATGATGCGGGTCCGGCAAAGGAAGGTCAGCCTCCTTGTCGCCGCCGACGGTTGCAGGGTTGCTGCGCGCGCCGAGGCCGGCGTTTCAGTCCCGCGGCGGCTCTGTCCCGTCCTCGTCGGGGTCCTCCGCCGCGGGAATCGCATAGGCGCCCTTCAGCCAGCGGTTCAGGTCCACGTCGGCGCAGCGCTTGGAGCAGAACGGCTTGAAGCGCACCAGCGCCGGCTTGCCGCAGATCGCGCAGGCCTTGGGCGGGTCGACCAGCTTGTCGTTGTCGTTGACGGCGTTCATCTGTCGGGGCCTGGCGCGGTCGAAGAGGATGGGGGCCGGTAGGAGCACTGTCGGCGGGGCGTCAGCCTCTTGCGATCCAGCCGGGCGTGACGGGGTAGCCGGTGGCGCCGATCAGGCCGACGGCCTCGGCCAGCGGCAGACCGACCACGTTCGTGTAGGAGCCGACCAGCGAGATGGCGAAGGCTCCGGCAATGCCCTGGATGGCATAGCCTCCGGCCTTGCCGCGCCATTCGCCGGAGGCGAGATAGGCCTCGATCTCCTCCTTCGACAGGCGCTTGAAGCGCACCCGCGTCTCCACCAGCTTCGTGGTGACGCGGCCAGACTGGTCGACGCGGCAGAGGCCGGTATAGACCCGGTGCGCGCGTCCCGACAGCAGGCGGATGCAGGCGTCGGCCTCCTCGACGGTCTCGGCCTTCGGCAGGATGCGCCGGCCGACGCAGACGACCGTGTCGGCGGCGAGGATCACGGAGCCCTGCCACTGATCGTCGTCGCGGATCCGGCGGGCGGCTTCGGAAGCCTTCCCGCGCGCGAGCCTGAGCGCGAGCTTGCGCGGACTCTCACGCGGCAGCGGCGTCTCGTCGATCTCCGCCGGCACCAGGGTGTCGGGCTCGATGCCGGCCTGCTGCAGCAGCGCGAGCCGGCGCGGCGATGCCGATGCGAGGATCAGCTTCGGTCGGCCGGTTGCGGAAGTGGAGGCCATGGCGCCTGCGTCGGATCGCGAGGGGAGGGAGCCGGTTCGATAGCCGATGCCGCGGGGAATGTGAACCGCCGGGGAAGGTGTCCCCGCGATCCGTCGCCAATGGCGGGCTTTGGCGCGGCCCACCCTTCCTTCGTCCTGTTGGATTTCGCAGCGTAGAACGGCATAGATGGCACCACAGGGAGCCGCGCCATGCCGAAGACCAATCCGGGCCGCTATTTCGAGGACTTCCGCCTCGGCGATCGGCTGATCCACGCCACGCCGCGCACGGTGACCACCGGCGATGCCGCGCTCTACACCGCGCTCTATGGCACCCGCTTCGTCGTCCAGTCGTCGGACGCCTTCGCCAAGGCCATCGGTTATCCGAAAAGCCCGATCGACGACCTGTTCGTCTTCCATATCGTCTTCGGCAAAACGGTGCCGGACGTCTCCCTGAACGCCGTCGCCAATCTCGGCTATGCCGGCTGCCGCTTCCTGTCGCCGGTCTATCCGGGCGACACGCTCTCCACGGTGTCCGAGGTCGTCGGCCTGAAGGAAAATTCCAACGGCAAGACCGGCGTCGTCTATGTGCGCTCCATCGGCGCGAACCAGCACGGCGACGAGGTGCTCGACTATGTCCGCTGGGTGATGGTGAGGAAGCGCGACGAGGCCGCCCCCGCGCCTGCCGAGCACGTGCCGGCCCTGCCGAAGGCGCTGGAGGCGGACCAACTCGGCGACGCCTGCCCGTTCATCGACCCCGAGGCGTGGGACACCGGGCTTTCGGGCCAGCGCCACCGTCTCTCGGACTATGTCGTCGGCGAGTGCATCGACCATGTCGACGGCATGACCGTGGAGGAGGCCGAGCACATGATCGCGACGCGCCTCTACCAGAACACGGCCAAGGTCCACTTCAACCAGTTCACTGAGGGCCAGGGCCGGTTCGGCCGCCGCCTCATCTATGGCGGCCACGTCATCTCGCTCGCCCGCTCGCTGTCGTTCAACGGCCTCGCCAACGCCTTCCAGGTCGCCGCCATCAATGGTGGCCGCCATGTCGCGCCGCTGTTCGCCGGCAATACCGTCTTCGCCTGGTCGCAGATCCTCGCCGTTGAGGAACTGCCCGGCCGCGACGATGTCGGCGCCCTGCGCATCCGCACCGTCGCCACCAAGGACCGGCCCTGCGCCGACTTTCCGCTCAAGGCCGGCGACGACTACGATCCCGCGGTCATCCTCGACCTTGACTACTGGGCGCTCATTCCCCGCTGAGGCGCGCGGAGCTGCGGCTGGCGCGGGTCAGGCGGGGCGCCGCAGGCCTGTCGTCATGCCCGCAAGGTTGACCTCGTCTCGCGTTTCGTCATGTTACGCGGGGCGTCGATCCTGCCGCCCCGACAGATTCTTTCATGGTCCTTGAACCTTATCGCCGGCCGCCGCGACTGATGTTGCGAGCCCACCGGCTCGGGAGTGACGATGCAGTCTGACAGCGACCAGGACCTTATCCTCCGGGTTGCCAAGGGCGATCGTCTCGCCTTCAGGACCCTCTACGCCCGCCACAATGTCCGCGTGTTCCGGTTCATTCTCCGGTTCATCAAGGACGAGGGGCAGGCCGAAGACCTGATCGGCGAAGTCTTCCTGGACGTGTGGCGGCAGGCCGACAGGTTCGAGGGGCGATCAAGCGTCTCGACCTGGATCCTCGGAATGGCCCGGTTCAAGGCGTTGTCCTCTTTGAGGAAGACGACCGAAGCGGAACTCGACGAGGAACAGGCCGCCGCCATCGCGGACGAGGCGGACACACCCGAGACGGTGTCTCAGAAACTGGACAAGGCAAAGGCCATCCGCCGCTGCATTGACCAGCTTTCACCCGAGCACCGGGAGATCGTCGATCTGGTCTACTATCAGGAGAAATCGATCTCCGAAGTGGCCGAGATTGTCGGAATACCGGAAAACACCGTCAAAACGCGCATGTTCTATGCGCGCAAAAGACTCCAGGAGCTCATGCAGAGCGCCGGAGTCGACCGAGGTTGGCCATGACCACGCGCAGCCCCATCGACAATGCCGAGCGCCGGGCGGTTTCCGAACTGCTCCCCTGGTACGCTGCCGGTACGCTGTCCGCCGCCGATACGGCGCGGGTCGAGGCGGCCATGGCCGCCGACGAAACCCTTCGGGACGAACTCGAGATTGTCCGCGAGGACCAGGACGCCAGCTTCGCGCTTGCCGAGGCCTCGCCCCGGCCCTCCGCCCGCATCCTCGACGACCTGATGAAGCGGGTCGAGGCCGAGCCGGCGAAGTTCGCCCATGTCGCGGCCCGGGCTCGCGCCGGTTTCGCCGACTGGTTCGGCGAGAAGCTCTCCATGCTGTCGCCGCGCACCCTGGCCTATGCCGCCGGTGCGGCGGCGCTGGCCCTGGTCATTCAGGCCGGCGTGATCGGTTCGTCCTTCATCTCCTCCCCGCCCCAGTTCCAGACCGCCTCCCATGGTCCGGGCGCAGTCGCCCGGGGCGAGGGCACCTTCCTGCTGGTCGGCTTCAATGCCGCCGCCACTGCCGGCGACATGACCCGGCTGCTCGAGCAGGTGAAGGGCACCATCGTGGAAGGCCCCCGTCCGGGCGGCTTCTACCGGGTCCGCATCGGTGGTGCGGACATGAGCCAGGCCGAGATCGACCGGGTGATCACCACGGTGCGCGGCCAGACGGGTCTCGTTCGCTTCGTCGGACCGGCCTCCTGACTGTCGGGGAGCGCTCCCGCGCCCCCGCCGTGAAGGTCGCATGTGCAGTCAAACAGAAACAATGCCGGCCTAGCGTCATGCGCGGGGCCCGCAATCCGTTCGACGAGGTACAGACATGTCCGGTCCGATCGACGCCCGTCCAACCCCATCGCGGTCGAAGGCTGGCGTGATCGCCGGCCTCCTTGCGCTTCTCGCCGGCTCCACCTTTCTCGTTGCGGCCGATACCCGGCCGGCCAAGGCGCAGTTCGGCATTTCGATCGGCGGTCTCGGGATCGGCGGCGGCGGCTTCCGCGGTCGCGGACCGCGCATGGGCGCGCCCGGCCGGTCCCCCGGCCTGCAACGCATGCCGTCCGGTCGCGGCATGGGCGGCATGGTGCCGTCCGGACGGCGCGGCGGCGTGGACGGGATGATGTCCAGCGGACGCGGCAGGGTGATCGAGGGCGGCGGCCGCGCGGGCCGCGGCATGGTCGATGGCCCCATGCGCGGGGATCGCTTCGGCGGAGATCGCTTCGGCGGAGATCGCTTCGGATCGCGCCCGGGTCGCGGCGGCCGCTTCGGTGACGATGCCGGCATGGGCAGTGGACGCCCCGGACGGATCGTTCGCCCAGGTCAGTATGGAGATGACGTCCGCCCGGGTGGCGGCCGCCCCGGCGGTCGTCCGCCATGGACCCGCCCGCCCGGTGGGCGGCCCGGTGACGGCGACGTCGCGACGCGTCCGCCTGGTACGCGCCCGCCCGGTCGCCCACCCGGTCGTCCGCCCGGCGGCAGGCCCCCCGGCGGCCGTCCTCCGATCTTCATCCCCGGCGATGGTCCCATCGTGATGGTCCCGCCCGGCGGCCGCCTGCCGCCCGGCGGCCCTCCCGGCGGTTTCCCGCCCGGTGGTGGTGGCATTCCGCCGCGTGGGCCTGGCTTCGGACCCGCCGCGGCGGGCGCGGCCGCCGCCGCCTTCGGCGCGCCGGCCCTCATCTCGGCGGCGCGCGCCGGCAACGACAGGGCGCAGGACATGCCCGGCCTGCCTTCGCCGGATGAACGCCGCTACGTGCCCGACGAGGTGCTGTTCATCATGAGCGCCAATGCGCCGCAGAGCGCTGTGCGCAACGTCGTGCGCCGCTTCAACCTGACGCTCATTGCCGCCGAGGAATCGCAGCTCGTCGGCACCGTCGTCCACCGCTACCGCATTCCGAGCCGCACCACCGTTCCGGCCACGATCCGGGCGATGACCCGCACCCGCGGCGTCGGTTACGTCCAGCCGAACTACCTGTTCGACCGGCCGAATTACGTCTTCCGCCTGCAGAGCGCGACGGTTACCCGGGGCGGCGGCGCGTCCGTGCAATACGTGGTGGATCAACTCCGCCTGCCGGAGGCCCATCTTCTCGCGCGCGGCGAGCAGGTGCCGATCGCGGTCATCGATTCGGGCGTCGAGACGACCCATCCGGAAATGGCCGGGCGCGTCGCCAAGTCGTTCGACGCCGTCGGCGGGCCGTTCCAAGCCCATGAGCACGGCACCGGCATGGCGGGGGCCATCGTCGCGCACGCGCAACTGACCGGCATCTCGCCGCGCGCCACCATTCTCGCCGCGCGCGCCTTCGCGCCCGGCCAGACGGCCGGAGCGACAGGCACCAGCTTCCACATCCTCAAGGCGATGGACTGGTCGATCCGCGAGGGCGCCCGTGTCATCAACATGAGCTTCGCCGGGCCGCGCGATCCCATGATGACCCGCGCCATCCAGGTCGCCGCCTCCCGTCGCATCGCAATGATTGCGGCCATGGGCAACGAGGGACCCGGCGCACCGGTTTCCTATCCTGCCGCCGATCCGAACGTCATCGCCGTGACGGCGACCGACCAGGGCGGCCGATTGTTTTCGGCCGCTTCGCTGGGCGGCCACGTTGCGGTCGCCGCGCCCGGTGTCGAGATCATCCTTCCCGCCCCCCGGGGCGGCTACCAGATCTCGTCCGGCACCTCGGTAGCGGCGGCCCATGTCAGCGGCATCGCTGCGCTGCTGCTTGAGCGCCAGCCCGATCTCGATCCGGCCCAGCTGCGCCAGATCCTGCAGGAGACGGCGCGGCGTGGCGCGACGACCGATCCCCATCTCGGGGCGGGCCTTGCCGACCCTGTTCCCGCGCTGAACGCCGCCGTCCGGCCGGCAGAGCCAGGCGTGCCCATGGTCACCGCGCCGCCTGCTGCTCCGGCTCCGGAGACGGCGCAGGCGCCGGCGCCTGTCGCGCCGGGAACGGACACCGCACAGGTTGCGCCTCCGCCCGCCGCGCCCCGTCAGGCGACCGTCGATCCGGGCAAGGCCGAGGCCAAGGACTGACACTGCGAGCGGGACCTCCTGTCTCATCGGCGCCGTCGCAGAAACTCTGCGGCGGGTCCGAACCTTTTTCAGGATCGGTGCGACCCATGGGTATCAGGGGCGCTGGAGCCCCACGAGAACCCAAGGGGACCCCGCCATGAACCGCTTCAAGACCCTCGCCATCGCCGCCCTCGCCGTCGCCACCCTGTCGGTGGGCGTCTCCTCGCAGGCCGAGGCCGGCCCCTGGCACCGCCGCCACATCGGTTTCGGCGTCGGCGCCCTCGCCACCGGCCTCATCGTCGGCGGCGCCATCGCCGCCAGCCAGTCCCGCGCCTACGCCTCCGAGTGCTACCTGACCCGCCGCTGGGTCGACGGCCCCTACGGCCCGGAGCGCCGCACCATTCGCGTCTGCGAGTGATCGCAACGCCTGCCTGCCAGACCTCCAGACCGCCAAGCAAAGCCCCGGCCATGCACCGGGGCTTTCTGCATGTGCGCTTGTCCGCCAAGCTCGCCAGTCCATCACCTGGCATTCCGCGCCAGCGGTCGCGTCAAGGTGTCGGCGAGGGGGCGGGCGTCCCGGCGTTCATGAACAAAACGAAACCGGCGGAGCTTGCGCCCCGCCGGTTCGTCAGTTCGGATGCTGGTGCGATCAGCGACGGCCGCCGCGCTGCTCGCAGACGATGCCGCCCCAGTAGGTGGAGTAGCTGCAGCCGTCATGGCCGCTGTTGGTGACGACGCCGCGCGGGCGGCGCGGGGTGTCCGGCAGCACGATCGCATTGGTGAGCGAGGCCTCCGGGCCGCCACCGCCGCCGCCACCACCACCACCGCCGCCACGGGCTTCGGCGAAACCGGCGAAGGCGCCGGAGAGGGCGAGGGTGAGAGCGCCGGCAAGAGCCAGCTTGTTGATGGACTTCGACATGGTGATCTCCTTCGATCCTTGGGGCGCCGCGTCGGTGCGGTCGCCTGCGATGTCCATGGGTCGGTCCGGGAGAGAAGAAGGTTCAGTCAGCGCGCGATCGATGCTCCGGAAAACGAGAGGGTCTGTCTTAAGCGGTTGATATAAATTGATAATTGTAAGAAAGAAAAACCCCGGCCGATGCGGCCGGAGTCTTGGGAAAAGCTGGAGTGTCGTGCCGATCACATGTGGATGGCGCGCTTGTCGACGGCGAGCGCCGCCTCCTTGACAGCCTCCGACATCGTCGGATGGGCATGGGTGGTGCGGCCGAGATCTTCGGCCGAGCCGCCGAACTCCATCAGCACCACCGCCTCGTGGATCATCTCGCCGGCGCCGGCTCCGACGATATGGACGCCGAGCACCTTGTCGGTGGTGGCATCCGCCAGAACCTTGACGAAGCCGTCGGTCGCGCGGTTGGCGCGGGCGCGGCCATTGGCGGTGAAGGGGAATTTGCCGACATTGTAGGCGATGCCGACGGCCTTGAGGTCTTCCTCGGTCTTACCCACGGTCGCGACCTCCGGGTAGGTGTAGACGACGCCGGGGATGCAGTCGTAGTTCACATGGCCCGCCTTGCCGGCGATGATCTCGGCGGCCGCGATGCCCTCGTCCTCGGCCTTGTGGGCGAGCATCGGACCGCGCACCACGTCGCCGATGGCGTAGATGCCGGGAACATTGGTCTTGAAATGGTCGTCGATGACGACACGGCCGCGCTCCAGGGCGACGCCGACCGCCTCCAGCCCGAGGCCCTCGGTATAGGCACGCCGGCCGATGGCGACGAGCACCACGTCCGCGTCGACGGTCTGCGCCTCGCCGCCGGCGGCCGGTTCGACCGTCAGGCTGACGCCCTTCTTCGAGGCCTTGGCGCCGGTCACCTTGGCGCCGAGCTGGAAGGTCATGCCCTGTTTGCCGAGGATGCGCTGGAACTGCTTGGCGACCTCGCCGTCCATCCCGGGCAGGATGCGATCGAGATACTCGATGACATGAACTTCCGCACCGAGGCGCCGCCAGACCGAGCCGAGCTCGAGGCCGATGACGCCGGCGCCGATGACGACGAGCTTCCCCGGAACCTTCGTCAGTTCCAGCGCGCCCTCGGAGGAGACGATCTGCTTCTCGTCGATGGCGACGCCCGGCAGCGGCGTCACCTCGGAGCCGGTGGCGATGACGATGGCCTTGCCCTCGATCTCGGTGACCTTGCCGTCGTCGGCGGTGACCGAGACCTTGCCCGGCGCGGTGATGGTGCCGCGGCCGAAGTGCTGGTCGATCTTGTGCTTCTTCATCAGGAAGGCGACGCCGTTGACGTTGGCGTCCACCGTTTCCTGCTTGTGCACCATCATCTGCTTCAGGTTGAGCTTGGGCGCCGGCACCTCGATGCCGAAGGCCTTGAAGCCGTGGCCGGCCTCGTCGAACAGCTCGGAGGCGTGCAGCAGCGCCTTGGACGGGATGCAGCCGATGTTGAGGCAGGTGCCGCCATGGGTCTTGCGCTTCTCGACCACGGCCACCTTCATCCCGAGCTGGGCCGCGCGGATGGCGCAGACATAGCCGCCGGGGCCGGTGCCGATGATGATGAGATCGTAGGACATGGATGTCTCCGGGAGAGCGGACGGAGCAGGCGCTCAGCGCCCGCCGGATGCGGTGATGAAAGTTCCGGTGCAGTAGGAGGCCTCCTCCGAGAGAAGCCACAGCGCGGCGCGGGCGATCTCTTCCGGATCGCCGATCCGCTGCATCGGGATGGAGGGGCGGATGCGCTCGACCCGGCCGGGGTCGCCGCTCGCCTCGTGGATGTCGGTGGTGACCATGCCGGGGCGGACGGCATTCACCCGGACGCCTTCCATCGCGACCTCCTTGGCGAGGCCGATGGTGAAGCTGTCGACGGCACCCTTGGTGGCGGCATAGTCGACATATTCGTTCGGGCTGCCGAGCACCGATGCCACCGAGGAGATGGCGACGATGGCGCCGCCCTTGCCCCCGCGCTTCGTCGACATGCGCTTCACCGCCTCGCGGCAGCACAGGATGGTGCCGACGACGTTGATGGCGACGATCGTCTGCAGCCGCTCGATCGTGTAGTCCTCGACGCGGCCGGAGCGCGACACGACGCCGGCATTGGCGATGAGGCCCGTGAGCGTGCCCATCCGGTCGGCGGCGGCGAAGATGTGCTCGATGTCGGCTTCGACCGACACGTCGCCCCGGCAGGCGACCGCCCGGCCACCCCTCGCGATGATGGTCGAGACCACCTCGGTCGCCGCCTCCACGTTGGAGGCGTAGTTGACCACGACCTGGTAGCCGCGCGCGGCCGCCAGCAAGGCGCAGGCGCGCCCGATGCCGCGGCTCGATCCGGTGACGACGACGACGCCTTTGGTCATGCTGGTCTCCTCGCGCCTCGCGGGGAGGCTTGCAGTGGACGCTCGCCCGGGCCTCAGAGGTCCATGACGAGACGGGCAGGGTCCTCGAGGCTCTCCTTGACGCGCACCAGGAAGGTCACGGCCTCCTTGCCGTCGACGATGCGGTGATCGTAGGAAAGCGCCAGATACATCATCGGGCGGATCTCGATCTTGCCGCCGACAACCATCGGCCGCTCCTGGATCTTGTGCATGCCGAGGATGCCCGACTGCGGCGCGTTGAGGATCGGCGTCGACATCAGCGAACCATAGACGCCGCCGTTCGAGATGGTGAAGGTGCCGCCCTGCATCTCCTCGATGGAGAGCTTGCCGTCGCGGGCGCGGCGGCCGAAATCGGCGATGGTCTTCTCGACCTCTGCGATGCCCATCCGGTCGGCATCGCGCACCACCGGCACGACGAGGCCCTTGTCGGTGCCCACCGCCACGCCGACGTGGCAGAAATTCTTGTAGACGATGTCGGTGCCGTCGATCTCGGCATTGACCGCCGGGATGTCCTTCAGTGCCTGCACGCAGGCGCGCACGAAGAAGCCCATGAAGCCGAGCTTCACGCCGTGCTTCTTCTCGAACAGGTCCTTGTACTGGTTGCGCAGGGTCATCACCGCCGTCATGTCGACCTCGTTGAAGGTCGTCAGCATGGCGGCCGTGGTCTGCGCCTCCTTCAGGCGGCGGGCGATTGTCTGCCGGAGGCGCGTCATCTTCACGCGCTCCTCGCGGGCCGCGTCCTCCGGCTGCGAGGCCGGGCGGGGCGCGGAGACCGGAGCTGCGGCCGGAGCGGGAGCGGCAGCGCCGCCGGTCGCGATGGCGGCGAGCATGTCGCCCTTGGTGACGCGGCCGTCCTTGCCGGTGCCGGTGACGCCGGCCGGGGAAACGCCGGTCTCGGCGGCGATGCGCGCCACGGCCGGGCCGTTGTCGGCGGACGCGGCCTTGGCCGGGGCGGCGGCCGCCTTCGGGGCCTCGGCCTTCGGCGCCTCGGCGGCCTTCGCCGGTGCCGCCGCTGCCGCGGCCGCGCCCTCGGCGATCTGACCGAGCAGGGCTGCAACACCCACCGTCGTGCCGGACTCGGCGACGATCTCCGACAGCGTGCCTGACGCCGGGGCGTTGACCTCGAGCGTGACCTTGTCGGTTTCGAGCTCGACCAGCGGCTCGTCCTGCTTCACCGCTTCGCCGGGCTTCTTGAACCACTTGGCGACGGTGGCCTCGGTGACGGATTCGCCGAGCGTCGGAACGCGGATTTCGGTGGCCATGTGTTCAGTCCCTTGCGGGCCTCTCTTCGGTCGTGTGGGGTGCGGTGCGGCCGGCCTGCCGGAGCAGGCCGGTCGTCGTCATGCGAAGGCTTCGTCCAGGAAGGCCTGGAGCTGGGCGTTGTGGCGGGACAGGAGGCCCGTGGCAGTCGCGGCCGAGGCCGGGCGGCCGACATAGCGGGCGCGCTTCGACTTGGAGCCTGCGGTGCCGAGCACCCATTCCAGATAGGGCTCGACGAAGGTCCAGGAGCCCATGTTCTTGGGCTCTTCCTGGCACCAGATCACCTCAGCGTTCTTGAACCGGCCGATCTCGCCCGCCAGCGCCTTGAGCGGGAAGGGATAGAGCTGCTCGACGCGCATCAGATAGACGTCGTCGATGCCCCTTTTGATGCGGTCCTCGTAGAGGTCGTAATAGATCTTGCCCGAGCACAGCACGACACGCCGGATCTTCTTGTCGTCGACCAGCTTGGTCTCCTGCCCGGGCAGAATCTGGG
The DNA here is from genome assembly GCF_053471285.1 of Phreatobacter aquiterrae. Taxonomy (NCBI): domain Bacteria; kingdom Pseudomonadati; phylum Pseudomonadota; class Alphaproteobacteria; order Hyphomicrobiales; family Phreatobacteraceae; genus Phreatobacter; species Phreatobacter aquiterrae. The sequence goes on from NZ_JBJPHW010000014.1 coordinate 29,684, forward strand.
CATCGTCCCACAGGACGCGGTGGAACGAGGTGCCGGCGGCGAACTCGTCGAGCCTGGAGACCGCGCGCTTGTGGCGGAGCAGCGACTTCGGCGTCATCAGGATCAGGGGCTTGCGGATCTCGCGCTTCAGCTGCCGGCGCAGGATGTGGAAGTAATTGGCCGGCGTCGTGCAGTTGGCGACCTGCATGTTGTCCTCGGCGCACATCTGCAGGAAGCGCTCGAGGCGGGCGGAGGAGTGCTCCGGACCCTGGCCCTCATAGCCGTGCGGCAGCAGGCAGACGAGGCCCGACAGGCGCAGCCACTTGCGTTCGGCCGAGGAGATGAACTGGTCGAACACCACCTGCGCGCCGTTGGCGAAGTCGCCGAACTGGCCCTCCCACATGGTCAGCGCGTTCGGCTCGGCCAGCGAGTAGCCGTACTCGTAGCCGAGCACCGCTTCCTCGGAGAGCATCGAGTTGATGACCTCGTAGCGACCCTGTTCCTCGCGGATGTTGTTCAGCGGCGTGTAGCGCGCCTCGGTCTCCTGGTCGATCAGCACCGAATGGCGCTGGGAGAACGTGCCGCGCTCGCAGTCCTGGCCGGACAGACGGACGCGATAGCCTTCGTCGCAGAGCGTACCGAAAGCCAGCGCCTCGCCGGTCGCCCAGTCGATGCCCTCGCCCGTCTCGATCATCTTCCGGCGGTTGTCCATGAAGCGCTGGATGGTGCGATGGGCGGTGAAGCCCTCCGGCACCTTGGTGATGGCCGTGCCGACGCGGACGAGCTGGTCGCGCTCGACGCCAGACGCGCCGCGGCGCGGATCGTCGTCGGAGGAGGCGCCGCCCGACAGGCCGGCCCACTTGCCGTCGAGCCAGTCGGCCTTGTTCGGCTTGTAGGACTGGCCGGCTTCCATCTCGGCATCGAGACGGGATCGCCAGTCGGCCTTCATCTTGTCGACTTCGCCCTCGGTGACGACGCCCTCGGCGATGAGCTTCTTCGAATAGGTGTCGAGCGTCGTCGGCAAGCCGCGGATCTTCTTGTACATCAGCGGCTGAGTGAAGGCCGGCTCGTCGCCCTCGTTATGGCCGAAGCGGCGGTAGCACCACATGTCGATGACCACCGGCTTCTGGAACTTCTGCCGGAACTCGGTCGCCACCTTGGCGGCGAAGACCACCGCCTCCGGGTCGTCGCCGTTCACGTGGAAGATCGGCGCCTCCACCATCTTCGCCACGTCCGACGGATAGGGCGAGGAGCGCGAATAGCGCGGATAGGTGGTGAAGCCGATCTGGTTGTTGATGATGAAGTGGATCGAGCCGCCGGTGCGGTGGCCCTTCAGGCCTGACAGGCCGAAGCACTCGGCCACGACGCCCTGGCCGGCGAAGGCCGCGTCGCCATGGATCAGCAGCGGCAGGACGGCCGTGCGGTCCTCCGGCGAGCAGCCGTGCTGGTCCTGCTTGGCGCGCACCTTGCCGAGCACCACGGGATTGACGATCTCGAGGTGCGACGGGTTCGGGGTGAGCGACAGATGCACCCTGTTGCCGTCGAACTCGCGGTCCGACGAGGCGCCGAGGTGGTACTTCACGTCACCCGAGCCTTCCACGTCGTCGGGCGCGAAGGAGCCGCCCTTGAACTCGTGGAACAGGGCGCGGTGCGGCTTGCCCATCACCTGCGTCAGAGTGTTCAGGCGGCCGCGGTGGGCCATGCCCATCACGATCTCCTTCACGCCGAGATTGCCGCCGCGCTTGATGATCTGCTCCAGCGCCGGGATCATGCTCTCGCCGCCGTCGAGGCCGAAGCGCTTGGTGCCGGTGTAGCGGACGTCGAGGAACTTCTCGAAGCCCTCGGCCTCGACCAGCTTCTGCAGGATGGCGCGCTTGCCTTCCTTGGTGAAGGCGATCTCCTTGTCGGGCCCCTCGATGCGCTCCTGCAGCCAGCCCTTCTGGGCCGGGTCGGTGATGTGCATGAACTCGACGCCGAGCGTCTGGCAATAGGTCCGCTCGAGGATCGCCACCATCTCGCGGATGGTCGCGAACTCGAGGCCGAGCACCTTGTCGATGAAGATCTTGCGATCGTAGTCGGCCTCGGTGAAGCCGTAGGAGGTCGGGTCGAGCTCCTCGTGGGTCTTCGGCGGATCGAGGCCGATCGGATCGAGATTGGCGTGCAGATGGCCGCGCATCCGGTAGGCGCGGATCAGCATCAGGGCGCGCACGGAATCGCGCGTCGCCTGCTGCACCTGCTCGGCGGTGATCTCGGCGCCCTTGCCCTTGTCCGCCGCTTTGGCTTTGAGCTTGTCGCCGATCGCCTTCTCCACCGCGGCCCAGTTGCCGTCGAGCGCCGAGATGAGCTCGCCGCCGGGGGTGACGGGCCAGTTGGGCTGCGTCCAGGAGGGACCCGCCGCGTTCTTGACCACGTCCTTGCGGTCGTCGCCGAGCGAGGCGAAGAAGGCCTGCCATTGCGCGTCCACCGAGGCGGGATCGGCCTCGTAGCGGGCGTAGAGATCCTCGATATAGGCGGCATTGCCGCCATAGAGAAAGGACGTGAGCGCAATGGTCTCGTCTTGGCGTGCCATGATCGGTTCCTGCAGCAATGGGATCGCATCGGGCGACCCGGTGTCCGTGCTGTCATACGGGGCGTCTTCAGACGCCTTCTCGATGGCGGAAATCGGCCCGGATCGGGCCGATTTCCTGATTGGCAGGCGTCAGCGCTTCTTCAGCACGTCCACCAGGGTCTTGCCGAGGCGGGCCGGCGAGGGCGACACGCGGATGCCCGCTGCCTCCATGGCGGCGATCTTGTCCTCCGCGCCGCCCTTGCCGCCGGAGATGATGGCGCCGGCATGGCCCATGCGGCGGCCGGGAGGCGCCGTGCGGCCGGCGATGAAGCCGACCATCGGCTTCTTGCGGCCCTTCTTCGCCTCGTCCCTGATGAACTGGGCGGCGTCTTCCTCGGCCGAGCCACCGATCTCGCCGATCATGACGATCGACTCGGTCTTGGGGTCGGCGAGGAACATCTCCAGCATGTCGATGAATTCGGTGCCCTTGACCGGGTCGCCGCCGATGCCCACCGCCGTCGTCTGGCCGAGGCCCTCGCTGGAGGTCTGGAACACCGCTTCATAGGTGAGCGTGCCGGAGCGCGACACGATGCCGACCGAGCCCTTGCGGAAGATGTTGGCGGGCATGATGCCGATCTTGCACTCGCCGGCGGTGACGACGCCCGGGCAGTTCGGACCGATGAGGCGCGACTTGGAGCCCTCGAGCGCGCGCTTCACGCGGATCATGTCCTGAACCGGGATGCCTTCGGTGATGCAGACGATGAGCGGGATCTGCGCGTCGATCGCCTCGCAGATGGCGTCGGCGGCGCCCGGCGGCGGCACGTAGATGACGGAGGCGTCGGCCCCGGTCGCGTCACGCGCCTCGGCGACGGTGTCGAAGACCGGCAGGCCGAGATGGGACTGGCCGCCCTTACCGGGGGCGACGCCGCCGACCATCTTGGTGCCGTAGGCCAGCGCCTGCTCCGAATGGAAGGTGCCGTTCTTGCCGGTGAAGCCCTGGGTGATGACCTTGGTCTTCTTGGTGATGAGAATGGACATTCAAGACTCCTGTGCGAGCTGGCTCAGCCGCCGCGATGAGATGTGCAACCGAGGGCCCGCGAATGACGATCCGGGGACGGCCCCCTCGCGGGGCCGGTCGCCGGTCTTGCAAGTGGCTCCCCCGACAGGCGGAGGAGACTCCCGGAACCGCGTGGATCGACTGACGCGCCAGCCTGATGGGATGGCGCGTCAGGCGTATGTCACTTCTTGCCCTTGCCCTTCGCAGCGGCCTTGGCGGGAGCCTTGGCAGCGGCGGCCTTCGGAGCAGCAGCGGCCTTCGGGGCAGCAGCCTTGGCCGGGGCCTTGGCAGCGGCAGCTTTCGGAGCAGCAGCCTTGGCCGGAGCCTTCGCAGCGGCAGCTTTCGGAGCAGCAGCCTTGGCCGGAGCCTTCGCAGCGGCAGCTTTCGGAGCAGCAGCCTTGGCCGGAGCCTTCGCAGCGGCAGCTTTCGGAGCAGCGGCCTTGGCCGGGGCCTTGGCAGCGGCAGCTTTCGGAGCAGCGGCCTTGGCCGGAGCCTTCGCAGCGGCGGCCTTCGGAGCAGCAGCCTTTGCAGCACCCTTGGCCGGGGCGGCGGCCTTGGTTGCCGACTTGGCGGCAGCGGCCTTGGCCGGAGCCTTCGTTGCCGGAGCCTTTGCGGCAGGCGCCTTTGCGGCAGGCGCCTTCGACGAGGTCTTCGAACCGGTCGACTTGGCAGCCGCCTTGCTCGCCGGCTTCTTCTCTGCCTTCTTGGCGTCAGACTTCTTGGTGTCGGGCTTCTTGGCCGGAGCCTTCGGAGCCTTCGGCGGAGCCTTGCCGCCGCCCTTCACCGCGTTGACGATCTTCTGGGCGGCGTCGTCCAGGTCGTCGGCGGGGATCACGTTGAGGCCGGACTCGCGGATGATCTTCTTGCCTTCTTCGACGTTCGTGCCCTCGAGGCGCACGACGAGGGGCACCTGCAGGCCGACCGCTTTCACCGCGGCGAGCACGCCGCGGGCGATGACGTCGCACTTCATGATGCCGCCGAAGATGTTGACGAGGATGCCCTTCACCTTGGGGTCGGCGGTGATGATCTTGAACGCCGCCGTGACCTTCTCCTCGGAGGCGCCGCCACCGACGTCGAGGAAGTTCGCCGGACTCTCGCCGTAGAGCTGGATGATGTCGAGTGTCGCCATGGCGAGGCCGGCGCCGTTGACCATGCAGCCGATCGTGCCGTCGAGCGCGATGTAGGCGAGGTCGAACTTCGAGGCCTCGATCTCCTTCTCGTCCTCTTCCGTCGTGTCGCGCAGTTCGACCACTTCCGGATGCCGGTAGAGCGAGTTGGAATCGAACGACACCTTGGCGTCGAGCACCTTGATCTGCGCGTCCTTGGTGACGATCAGCGGGTTGACCTCGAGCATCTCCATGTCCTTCTCGACGAAGGCCTTGTAGAGGATGCCCGCAACCTTCTCGGCCTGCTTGGCGAGATCGCCCGAGAGCTTCAGCGCCTTGGCGATGGTGCGGCCATGGTGCGGCATGTAGCCGGTGGCCGGATCGACCGAGAAGGTGATGATCTTCTCGGGCGTCTTGTGGGCGACTTCCTCGATATCCATGCCGCCTTCGGTGGAGACCACGAAGGCCGTGCGGCCGGTCTCGCGATCGACCAGCATGGAGAGATAGAACTCCTTCTCGATGTCGGATCCGTCCTCGATGTAGAGGCGGTTGACCTGCTTGCCGGCCGGGCCGGTCTGGATGGTCACCAGCGTCGAGCCGAGCATCTGCTTGGCGAAGGCCTCGACCTCCTCGATCGACTTGGCGAGGCGCACGCCGCCCTTCTCGCCCGCCGCCTTCTCCTTGAACTTGCCCTTGCCGCGTCCGCCGGCATGGATCTGCGACTTCACGACCCAGAGCGGGCCGCCCAGCTTCTTCGCGGCGGCCTTGGCCTCCGACGCGTTGAAGATGGGGACACCGCTCGATACGGGGGCGCCGAATTCCTTCAGCAAGGCTTTCGCCTGATATTCGTGGATGTTCATCTGAGACCCTCTGTTTTGCGGTCGTGGCCGCTTTCTCAGGTTGTTGGGCTGCTGCGCCGACAGACGCCGAAGCGCCCGCCGGTCTCCTCATTCCACTGGACGCGACTTACTTCGCGAGCTCGGGAGCGATGGTCTTGCACGCGTCGACGAGGCCCTTCACCGAAGCGACGGACTTCGCGAACATCTCCTGTTCGCCCTTGTCGAGCTCGAACTCGATGATCTTCTCGACACCGCCGGCACCGATGAGCACCGGAACGCCCACATACATGTCCTTCACGCCGTACTGGCCAGTCAGGTAGGCGGCCGACGGGAGAACGCGCTTCTTGTCCTTGAGGTAGCTCTCCGCCATGGCGATGGCGGAGGCGGCCGGCGCATAGAAGGCCGAGCCGTTGCCGAGCAGGCCGACGATCTCGCCGCCGCCCTTGCGGGTGCGCTCGACGATGGCGTCCAGCTTGTCCTGGGTGAGCCAGCCCGACTTGACGAGCTGGTTCAGCGGCACGCCGCCAACCGTCGAGTGGCGCACCATCGGCACCATGTCGTCGCCGTGGCCGCCCAGCGTCCAGGCATGGATGTCCTCGATGGACACGCCGGTCGCCTCGGCCAGGAACAGCTCGAAGCGCGACGAGTCGAGCACGCCGGCCATGCCGACGACCTTGTTGGCCGGCAGGCCGGAGAATTTCTGCAGCGCCCAGACCATGGCGTCGAGCGGGTTGGTGATGCAGACGACGAAGGCGTTCGGCGCATACTTCCGGATGCCCGCACCGACCTGCTCCATCACCTTCAGGTTGATGCCGAGGAGGTCGTCGCGGCTCATGCCGGGCTTGCGCGGCACACCGGCGGTGACGATGCAGACGTCAGCGCCCTCGATGGCCTCGTAGCTGCCGGCGCCGCTCATGACGGCGTCGAATCCCTCGACGGCCGAGGCCTGCGCGATGTCGAGCGCCTTGCCCTTGGCGGTGCCTTCCGCGATGTCGAACATCACGATGTCGCCGAGCTCCTTGAGTCCGGCCAGGAGAGCGAGGGTGCCGCCGATCTGGCCGGAGCCGATCATCGCGAGTTTCTTGCGCGCCATGGAGAGTCTTTCGCTGAAAGTGTTGCGGGAGCGGCGTGACCGCCTGCGGCCCCTTCTAATCCAGAAAATCCGCGGTCTTTCAAGCTGTGCTTTGATCTGATCTAGCGGATTTGCGTGAGTCGCGCATCCCCGCGCGCGGACCGGCCGACAAGAACTGAAAAGGGTGTTGTCGCAGGAGGTTGTGCGGATATGGCTGACGCGGGGCGGGATGGGGCCGGAGGTGGACCTTGGGTCCGTCCGCCTCGTCCTTGACGGACGCTTAACGGAATCGCAGCAGACCGGTCGTTACGAATTACAAAATATGTAATATGTAAAGAACTTCGACTGATGCGTTCTCGGCGGTGGCCCCGCAGCCTGCCGCGCGGCAGCTTTCGCCCCTTACCGGCGAGGGGCGGATACCGGCGCCGCTGGTGAGGTAGCCCAAACGCCGTCCGGCTGCCCGTGTGTCTCACGCGAAAACGTCGACGACCCCCGTGGCGAGGTCATAGTGCGCTCCGACGATCCTGATCGTGCCCGCCTTCGCCGCCTCGGCGATGATCGGTCCCGCCAATTTCAGCCGCGCGACGGTCCGGCTGACGTTCTCCCTGATGGCATTGTCGACGTAATCGCCCGGGCGCCCCCGCGCAGAGAGTGCGGCCGGCACGATCGGCTCGATCATCGGTCCGATGGCGCCGGGATAGGTGGTGTTCTTGGTGACCACGTCGCAGGCGGCCACCACGGCGCCGCAGCGGGAATGGCCGAGCACCATGATGATCGGCGCCTTGAGCACGGCCGCACCGAATTCGAGCGTGCCCATCGCCACGGTGTCGACCGTATTGCCGGCGTTTCGCACCACGAACAGTTCGCCGAGCGTCAGGCCGCCGAAAATCAACTCAGGTGGCACGCGGCTGTCGGCGCAGCTCACCACCGTGGCCCAGGGCGCCTGACCCGAGACGGTGTCGGCGCGGCGCCGGGCCATGTCCGCGACGCAGGACTGCGGATTGGTCACAAACCGCTGGTTGCCGGCCTTCAGTCGCTCCAGCGCCTGGTCGGGCGTCAGCGTTGCGGCCGGTCCGCTGGCCGCCATGGCCGGCCGCGTGCCCGCAAGTCCGAGGCTCATTGCCAGCCCGGCCGCGCCCAGCAGCGCCCGGCGATCAAGGCCTCCTCCACAATCCTTGCACATGGTCTTCACCTCAGGGTTGCCGACCCTGGTCCTCATGAACGCCAATGTCGGAGCCTGAAGGAAACTCGGCGGGGCCTTGCTCCCGGGTTAAACAATTCCGGAAACAAGGGTCCGGATAATCACGCGGGTCAGCAGGCCAAGGCGCTGCTCCACCTGCTGGCGCGACAGATCCTTCATCTCGGCCACCAGCACGGGATGGACGAATCGCTGCATCGCGTCGGCGACGAAGGCGACGGCCCGCTCCTCGTCCCTGATGCGGAAGGGTCCAGGCTCCAGCCCCTCGTCGACGATCGAGGCGAGAAAGGTGCGGATGCGGGCGCGATGCGCCATGATCGTGTCGCGACGGGCTTCCCACAGGCTGGCGAAAGTCGCGTAGATCGGGGGGTCGCGGTCCAGTCCCTCGCGCTGCGCCTTCGCCCAGGCCGTGAGGAACCGCTCGAGCTTGTCGTCTGCCGGGTCGGGGGCGTTGGCGATGTCCCCGAGGGCGAGTTCCACCGACCGCGCCCAGGCCACCACGACAGCCTCGATCAGGCCAGCCTTGGAAGGGAAGAAGCGATAGACGTTGGCGTGACTCATGCCGGCTTCGCGTGCGATCGACACGACGGTCACCCGTTCCGGCCCGAACCGGCGGATGTGGTCCGCGGCGATCGCCACGAGGCGGGCCTCGACCCTGTCGTCGCTGGCCGCCGCAACGCTGGAAGCACGGTCAGGCCGTCGAGCCACGGGACGCCCTCAGGTCCTGGAGAAGTTCGATCTGCAGGGTCTGAATCTCCGCCAGTCGCTCCCACTGCCGGTTCAGGAGGTGGTCGATCTTCTCGTGCAGGTGGCGGATCTCGAGCTCGGCCTTGAGGTTGACCCGGAAGTCGTTCTCGGAGCGCCGGCGATCCTTCGCCTCCTGTCGCCTCTGGCTCATCATGATGATGGGAGCCTGGATTGCTGCGATGCAGGACAGGATGAGGTTCAGGAGGATGAACGGATAGGGGTCGAAGGCGCGCATCGCCGTCACGACGTTCGTCGCCATCCAGATGGCGAGAAGAAGGAAGAACGCCATGATGAAGGTCCAGGAGCCGCCGAACTCGGCCACCTTGTCCGCGAGCCTTTCGCCGATGGTGCGCCCGCTGTCGATCACATCCTCGACGTTGGTCGCGAGGATCTCCTGGCTGCGCAGGCTCTCCACGACATCGCGCTCGAGAGCGGTGATCTCGCCGCGCTCCGCCCTGAGGAGGTCTTCGACATAGCGGCCGCGATAGTCGGCAATGATACTGCGGTCGATGACGTCCGTCGGCTGGAGCGCGGGAAAGTCCTGACGGATGAGATCCGCCACCCCCGGTCTGATCGCCGACAGGCGGATGTCATTGCCGGCGGCAATGGGCCTGCCGCTGATGGCGCAGAGGGGCCCCCGGGCATCATCCCTGTCACGCGGTGTCCGCATCTCGTCCTCCCGTCCACGGCGCCGGAGGGGCGCCGCAGCGTCACGTCTCGACGATGCCGCCCGTATCGCCGGCGCGCTCGTTGCGCCTCTCGTGGGGCAGCGCAAGGTATTCGTTCGACCGCATCTCTATCAGGCGCGAGGCGGTGCGGTGAAACTCGAATTCCTCGGTGCCGCTGTCGGACAGGTAGAGCCGCGTCGGCTCGGCGCCGGCGCTGGCCACCAGCTTGACCTGATTGTCGTAGAGGGCGTCGATCAGCGCGATGAAGCGCTTGGCCTCGTTGCGCTTCTCCAGCCCTTTCATCACCGGGATGCGGTCGAGCATCACAGTGTGGAAGGCATGGGCGATGGCGAGATAGTCGGAGGCTCCCAGCGGCTTCTCGCACAGATCGGCGAAGGCGAAGCGCGCGACGCCATGGGCCTGGCGCGGCACGGGAACCTGTCTGCCCCTGACTTGGAGCGTCGTGGCCTCGCCCTCGACGCCGCCAGTCAGGCGCCACCAGAAGGCGTCCATGGCGTGGTCGGAATCCGCACCGGGCGGGGTCAGCCAGACCGGCTGTCCCGCCAGCTTCTCCAGCCGGAAATCGGTGCGCGATTCCAGCTTCAGAACGTCCATCCGTTCCTGCAGCAGCTTGACGAACGGCAGGAACAGCGCGCGGTTGAGCCCGTCCCGGTAGAGCTGATCCGGAACGACGTTGGAGGTCGCGACCACGACGACGCCCTCCTCGAACAGCTTGCCGAAAAGCCGGCCGAGGATCATGGCGTCGGCGATGTCGGTCACCGAGAACTCGTCGAAACAGAGAAGCCAGGCCTCCTCGGCAAGATCGGCCGCGACGGGGCCGATCGGGTCGTCGCCCTTCACTTCGCCGGCCTTCAGCTTCTGTCGCCAGGCGTGGATGCGCTCGTGGACGTCGGCCATGAACTCGTGGAAATGCGCCCGGCGCTTGCGGCGCACCGGGCTCGCCTCCATGAACAGGTCCATCAGCATGGTCTTGCCGCGACCCACATCTCCCCAGATGTAGAGGCCGCGCACCGGCTCCTGCTTCTGCCCGCGCGAGAACAGCCACGCGAGCGCCGAGGACTTGCGTCGCGCCAGGCGGTAGTCGGCGAGACGGTCGTTCAACGCCGACAGGCGACGGGCCACGGCCGCCTGGGCGGCGTCGAAGGAAATCTCGCCGGAATCGACCAGCGCCTGATAGCGGGAGAGGGTGTTGGGCATGAAGACCAGCCATTAGCGGGCGGGCCTCGCAGGGGCAAGCGCGGGCGCGAAACCGGCCGCCATGCGAATTCGCGGCGCGCGTCCCTCCTTTGTCTCATTCCAGACTCGTTGCGTCGGCGCGCCCCGTCCCTTAAACAGACCGGTGATTTCCGGCGGGCCTGACAGCATGCGCCTCGCCGGTCTTGAGGAATGCCCCGGATGGCCGATTCAAAGCCCGTCATCGAACGACCGCTCTCGCCGCACCTGCAGATCTACCGGCCGATGCTGACGATGATGATGTCCATCGTCCATCGCATCACCGGCGGGGCGCTGTTCTTCGGCACGCTGCTGATGCTGTGGTGGCTGATCGCCGCGGCATCCGGCCCGACCGCCTACGCCAATTTCCAGTGGTTCGCCGGCTCGATTATCGGCCGCCTGATCCTGTTCGGATACACCTGGGCTCTCTACCACCACATGCTCGGCGGCATCCGCCACTTCATCTGGGACACCGGACGCGGCTTCGGCCCGGCCGAGCGCGAATGGCTGGTGCGCGCCGGGCTCATCGGCTCCATCGTCCTGACCATCCTGACCTGGATCGTCGCCTACGCCGTCCGCGGCGGGTTCTGAGGAAGGGCCGGAATCATGTCGCATTCCAATTCGTCCATGCGCACCCCGCTCGGCCGCGTCCGCGGTCTCGGTTCGGCCAAGTCCGGCACCGAGCACTTCTGGATGCAGCGCCTGACCGCCGTCGCCAACGTGCCGCTGTCGCTCTTCGTCATCGGGCTGATCATTACCACGGCTGGCGCGAACTATGCCGCCGTCAAGGCGACCCTCGGCTCGCCGCTCGTCGCCATCCCCCTGATCCTCTTCGTGATCTCGGCGACCTACCACATGCGGCTCGGCATGCAGATCATCATCGAGGACTACGTGCCGGCCGAGGGCGCCAAGGTCGTCCTGCTGCTCGCCAACACCTTCTTCTCCGTCGCGGTCGGGCTCGGCTCGGTCTTTGCGATCCTGAAACTCTCCTTCGGCGTATAAGCGTCGCAACCTGACATTCCGGGAGCTCGCCCCATGGCTGAAGCCGCCGCACCTGCCGCCAACGGCCGTGCCTATGACGTGACCGACCACACCTATGACGTCGTGATCGTGGGGGCCGGCGGCGCCGGCCTGCGCGCCGTCGTCGGCTGCGCCCAGGCGGGCCTCAAGACCGCCTGCATCTCCAAGGTCTTCCCCACGCGCTCCCACACGGTCGCCGCCCAGGGCGGCGTCGCCGCCTCCCTCGGCAATATGGGCGAGGACCAGTGGCAGTGGCACATGTACGACACCGTCAAGGGCTCCGACTGGCTCGGCGACCAGGATGCGATCGAATATCTGGTGCGCAACGCGCCTGCCGCCGTCTATGAGCTCGAGCACTGGGGCGTGCCCTTCTCGCGCACCGAGAGCGGCAAGATCTACCAGCGCCCGTTCGGCGGCATGACCACCCATTTCGGCAAGGGCACGGCCCAGCGCACCTGCGCCGCCGCCGACCGCACCGGCCACGCCATGCTGCACACGCTCTATGGCCAGGCGCTGAAGAACAATGCCGAGTTCTTCATCGAGTATTTCGCCATCGACCTGATGATGTCGGAGGACGGCCGCTGCCTTGGCGTCGTCGCCCTGAAGATGGACGACGGCACGATCCACCGCTTCCGCGGCCGCCAGACGATCCTCGCCACCGGCGGATACGGCCGCGCCTATTTCTCGGCGACCTCGGCCCACACTTGCACCGGCGACGGCAACGCCATGGTGCTGCGCGCCGGCCTGCCGCTGCAGGACATGGAGTTCGTGCAGTTCCACCCGACCGGCATCTACGGCTCGGGCTGCCTGATCACGGAAGGGTCGCGCGGCGAGGGCGGCTACCTCACCAATTCCGAGGGCGAGCGCTTCATGGAGCGCTATGCCCCCTCCGCCAAGGACCTCGCCTCCCGCGACGTCGTCTCGCGCTCGATGACCATCGAGATCCGCGAGGGCAGGGGCGTCGGCAAGAACAAGGACCACATCTTCCTGCACCTCGACCATCTCGACCCGAAGATCCTCGCCGAGCGCCTGCCGGGCATCTCCGAGAGCGCCAAGATCTTCGCCGGCGTCGACGTGACCAAGGAGCCGATCCCGGTCATTCCGACGGTCCACTACAACATGGGCGGCATCCCGACGAACTATCACGGAGAGGTGCTGACCAAGAAGAGCGGCAACGCCGATTCGGTGGTCCCGGGCCTCATGGCCATCGGCGAGGCGGCCTGCGTCTCCGTCCATGGCGCCAATCGCCTCGGCTCCAACTCGCTCATCGACCTCGTGGTCTTCGGCCGCGCCGCCGGCCTGCGCGCCGCCGAGACGGTCACTCCGGGCGAGAAGCACGAGGATCTGCCGACGAACGCCTCCGACCTCGCCCTGTCCCGTCTCGACGCCTTCCGCCATGCCTCCGGCTCGACCGCCACCGCCGAACTGCGCAACGGCATGCAGCGCGTCATGCAGTCGAACTGCGCGGTGTTCCGCACCGGCGAGGTGCTGGAGGAGGGCCGCAAGCTCATCTCCGACGTCTGGCGCAGCGCGTCCGACGTCAAGACCACCGACCGCTCGCTGGTGTGGAATTCCGATCTCATCGAGACGCTGGAGTTCGACAATCTCATCGCCCAGGCCGTTGTGACGATGGAGTCGGCGGCGAGCCGGCAGGAAAGCCGCGGCGCTCACGCGCGCGAGGACTTCCCCGACCGCAACGACAAGGACTGGATGAAGCACACGCTTGCCTTCGCCGATACGGCGGCGAAGACGGTGACGCTCGACGACCGTCCGGTCCACACCTACACGATGACCAACGAGATCCAGTACATCGAGCCCAAGGCGCGTGTGTACTGAGGCGGGCATCGCTTTGATCGACTGGAATGCACTGGAGGGCTGGCTCATCACCGCCCTCCTTTTGCTTGTCGGGGTCGCGCTGGTCTGGTGGCGTCGATGGCGCCGTGATCCCGAGGGCTTCCGCAGGGGCTGGTCGCGCCTGCCGTCCGACTGGCGGCAGCCGTCGGACCGCTTCCGCCCTCCATCGCGCTGATCCGCGCCCTGCCGGACTGGAAGGCAAACAGCGGCCGCGATCAGTGTTTCTGCCCCCCGTTCTGTAACGGTTCGTTGCGGCGCGAAGGGCGAGCGGGTAATCACTGACGGCCTTGCCAACTGGAAAAGCGCCGCCCCGTGATCATCCTCGGTTTCTACCAGTCCCACGATGCCTGCGCGGCGCTCTATGACGACTACCGCTGCATCGCCTCCGTCGCGCTGGAGCGCGTGACGCGCATCAAGACCGACGGCTATCGCTTTCCGGCCGAGGCAGTGGCCGAATGCCTGGCCGAGGCTGGACTGAAGCCCTCCGATATTGGAGCCGTCTGTTTCCCGCGCATGCGCTATCCCGCGCAAGATGTGCGCAAGAGCGCGAAGCCGTTCGGCGGCCTGTTCGCCACCGGCAGGATCGATCCCATCGCGCCGCTGCGCTCCGGCCGGGTCCGCGATCTCGCCGAGGTCGTCGATACACAAGGCCTCGCCGCCCGCCATGGCTGGCCGGCCGGGGTCGAGACCTTCTTCTACAACCACCATAAGGCCCATGCGCTGAGCGTGCTCGCCCACATGCCTGCCGACGACGTGCTGCTTTACACCTCCGACGGTGGTGGTGACGACGTCTTCTATTCTGCCCGCCTGCTCAGGGACGGCCGGCTGACCGACCTGTTCGGCGGCGAGGCCGACACGCTCGCCCGCCCCGTGCCGCAGCGGCCGGGCGACAGCCTCGGCAAGCTCTACGCCTACGTGACCGAAGCGCTCGGCTTCCGCTCGCTGCGCCACGAGGGCAAGGTCCTCGGCCTCGCCGCCTTCGGCAAGCCGGTCCATGCGGAGCGGCTGACGGCGCTCTACGCGGTTTCCGACGACGGACAGATCCACTGTTCCCTGCCGCGCTGGCGGGTGCGCATGCTGGTCAACAGCCTGGCGAAGAGCTGCGCGCGCGAGGACATGGCCGCGAGCGTCCAGCAGACGCTCGAAACCGTCACGCTGGCGGCGCTCGACAGGATGCTGCGCCGCGCGCCGGTGCGCCATCTCGGCCTGTCCGGCGGCGTCTTTGCCAATGTGAAGCTGACCCAGCGCATCGCCGAGCGTTTCGACCTCGACGAGATTTTCGTCTATCCCGCCATGTCCGACCAGGGCGAGGCGGACGGCGGCGTACTCGAATACCTGCTCAAGCGCGACGGCCTCGAGACATGGCTGACGCACCGGCACCGCCTGTCCACCGTCTATCGCGGCCGCGACTACTCGGGTGAGGTCGAGCGGGTCTTCGCCTCCGGCGGCGCTGTGAAGCGCCCGGCGGCCGATGCGGTGGAGGAGGCGGCATCCCTCATCGCCGGCGGCGGCATCGTCGGCACCTATCTCGGCCGCATGGAATATGGCCCGCGCGCGCTCGGCGCCCGCTCCATCATGGCGGCGGCCACCGACCGGTCGATCAACGACTGGCTCAACAAGCGGCTCGACCGCACCGACTTCATGCCCTTCGCGCCGGTGGTCAGGGCCGAGCGGGCGAACGACCTGTTCAAGCTGCCGCCGGAATTGCACTACACCGCCAATTTCATGACGGTGACCTGCGACGTGAAGCCCGAATGGCGCGACCGCATCCCGGCCTGCGTCCATGTCGACGGCACGGCCCGGCCGCAGCTCATCCATCGCGCGCAGAACCCGGTCTATTACGACGTCCTCGCCGCCTACGAGCAGAAGACCGGCATTCCCGCCCTGATCAACACCTCGTTCAACGTCCACGAGGAGCCGATCATCAACAGGCCGGAGGAGGCCCTGCGGGCGCTGAAGGAGGGGCGGGTGGATCACCTCCTGTCGCAGCAGGCGGTCTGGTCCCTCGGCTGAGGCAACCTCTCCGGGTGGGTCCCGCGAGCGGGTGGCGAGCCCGACGCAGCCCCGCTGAAACGCAGCCGCCGCATTCTGCGCCGTCGTCCAGACATATTGATCGGGCCTGATGGGCCTCGTTGTCTGGCCATGGACTGCCGATGCGCCGCTACCTGCTCCGCCCGATCATCGTTCTCGCGGCGATCTTCGTCCTCGTCGAGACCTGGATATGGGAGCATGTCGGCCCCTGGATCCGCCGCTTCGTCGAGATCCTGCCGTTCAAGGCGCTGAAGCAGGCGATTCTCGACGGCATCCAGCGCCTGCCTCCCTATGCCACGCTCGCCGTCTTCGCGGTGCCGGTGGCGGTGCTGTTTCCGTTCAAGCTGGCGGCGCTGGCTCTGATCGCCGGCGGCCACCTCGTCCTGGGCTTTCTCATCTTCGGTCTTGCCAAGGTGGTCGGCGTCGGTGTCGCCGCCTTCCTGTTCGAAGCCTGCAAGCCGAAGCTGATGCAGATCCCGCTCTTCGTCACGCTCTACACGCTGTGGAATGGCTGGGTCGTCTGGGCGCACCGCTACATCGACCCCGTGAAGGCGCGCATCCGCGGCTACACGCGGCTCCTGCGCGGCGGCCGGTCGGGCCGGGCCTTCCGTCTGCTCATGCGGTTTCGCCGGCTGAGGCGCGAGCGCACGGCCCAGCGCGCAGGTGCGGCAACGGCCTGAGCCATGCCCGCTTCGCGAGGCGCGTGGACCTGCTCACGCCCGCGGGTGGGTGCTCTCATAGACCCGGAGCAGCGCCGCGGTGTCGACCTCGGTATAGATCTGCGTCGTCGATAGCGAGGCGTGGCCGAGCAGTTCCTGGATCGACCTGAGATCGCCGCCGCGCCCCAGCAGATGGGTGGCGAAGGAATGGCGCAGCGCATGCGGCGTCGCCGTCTCCGGCAGGCCGAGAGCGCCGCGGCGGCGCTCCATGGCGAGCTGGATGATGCGCGGCGACAGGGGGCCGCCCCTGACGCCGATGAAGAGGGGACCGTCAGGCCCGGGCGCCCAGGGACACAGCCGCCGGTAATGGTCGATGGCCTCCGCGACACGCGCGATGACCGGCACCTGCCGCACCTTGCCGCCCTTGCCGAGCACCGTGATCTGTCCGTCGCCTCCGGCAGGCGGCGCGTCCTTCTGTGTCAGGCCGAGCGCTTCGGAAATGCGCAGTCCGGAGCCGTAGAGCAGCGCCAGCACTGCCGCATCGCGGGCGATGACCCACTCGGCCGCATCGTCATGGGCGCGGGCCTCGACGGAAGAGACGCTGCGCGCCGCCGCAACGGCGAGCGGGCGTGGCAGGCGGCGGCCGGCCTTCGGCGTGCGCACGGCGGCAAAGGCGGCCATCCGGCCGCGGCCCTCGCGTTCGAGGAAGCGCGCGAAGGATCGCACCGCCGCCAGCGCGCGGGCGATGGAGCGGCCGTCAAGGCCGTCGCCGCGCCGTCGCGCCATGAAGCCGCGCACGTCGCGGGGCTGCAGTTCGTCGAGCGCGCCGAGCGATGCGGGCCCGCCCAGATGCCCGGCGAGGAAGGTGAGGAAGACCCTGGCGTCGCGCCCATAGGCCTCCAATGTCTTCGGCGACAGCCCGCGTTCGGCCGAGAGATGCTGCAGCCATTGCCCGATCGCCGCCATCGTGTCGTCGGCGGCGCCGGGGATGAGGAGGTTCGTCGCGGTTGCGGGAGGCGCCATGGCGACAGCCTGCCACGGCGCCGGTTCACGCCCCGTGAACGGGCGTGGCGGCGTTCGCGACCGGACGGTCCTTCCGTAAAGGAGTCCGCCTCGGGGCTGCGACGCCGGCATCCCATGACAGCCGGACGAGGCGCACCCATTCCCTTCGCGCCGCCGTCGCGCTAGGCCAGCGCCATGAGCCCGCCCCGCTACGCCGACGTGCTGATTCCGGTCGCCGTCGACCGGCCCTACAGCTACCGCATCCCGGAAGGGATGGCGCTGAGCCCCGGCGATGTCGTCGCCGTGCCGCTCGGCAACCGCACGACGCTCGGCGCGGTCTGGACCCTTCGCGACGAGCCCGGCGGCGTCTCGCACAACCGGCTGAAGGATGTCGCCGCCCGCTACGAGGTGCCGGCCGTGCCGCATGCGGTGCGGCAGCTCTGCGACTGGCTCGCCGACTACACGCTTGCGCCCCGCGGCATGGTGCTGCGCATGGCGCTGCGCGACCCCGACGATCTCGCACCCGCGAAGCCGCGTGTCGGCGTGCGGGTCACGGGCGACCAACCCGGCCGTATGACGCCGGCGCGCGTCAGGGTGCTGAAGCTGCTCGCCGACGGTCTCGCCCGCGCCAAGGGTGAGACGGCGCGCGAGGCCGGCGTCTCCGCCTCGGTGGTGGACGGTCTCGTCGACGAGGGGGCGCTGGAGGCCGTTCTGATGCCCGCCGAGGCCCTGGCGCGGCTCGATCCGGAGCACGGGATGGCTGCGCTCAACGATGCCCAGCACGCCGCGGCCCTCGCCGTCTGCGACGCTGTGGCCGCACGCGCCTTCGCGGTGCAACTGCTCGACGGCGTCACAGGTTCCGGCAAGACCGAGGTCTATCTCGAGGGTGTCGCCGAGGCGCTCCGGCAGGGCCGGCAGGTGCTTATCCTCGTCCCCGAGATCGCGCTGACGACGCAGTTCCTCGACCGCTTCGCGGCGCGCTTCGGCCACCGACCCGCCGCCTGGCATTCCGGCGTCGGCGCGACGAAGCGCGGGCGCGTCTGGACCGGCGTCGCGGCGGGCGAGGTGCAGGTGGTGATCGGCGCCCGCTCCGCGCTGTTCCTGCCTTTCGCCGACCTCGGCCTCATCGTTGTCGATGAGGAGCATGAGGGCGCCTACAAGCAGGACGACGGCGTCCACTACCATGCCCGCGACATGGCGGTGGTGCGCGCCCGCCTGCAGGACATTCCCGTCGTCCTCGCCTCGGCCACGCCCTCGGTCGAGAGCCGGGTCAATGCCGACCGCGGCCGCTACCGCCGCCTCGTCCTGCCCGAGCGTTTCGGTGGCCGCGACATGCCGAAGATCGCCACCGTCGACCTGCGCAGCGCCGGCCCGCCGCGCACCCGCTGGATCGCCCCGGCCCTGGAGGCGGAGGTGCGGCGCACCGTCGAGGCGGGCGAACAGGCGCTGCTCTTCCTCAACCGGCGCGGCTATGCCCCGCTCACTCTCTGCCGCACCTGCGGCGAGCGTCTCCAGTGCCCCAACTGCTCGGCCTGGCTGGTCGACCACCGCTTCCGCCGCCGGCTGGTCTGCCACCACTGCGGCTTCAACATGCCGCCGCTGGAACACTGTCCGAAATGCGAGGCGGTCGACAGTTTCGTCGCCTGCGGACCCGGGGTCGAGCGCCTCGCCGAGGAATGCGCCACGCTGTTCCCCGAGGCGCGCCTGCTGGTGCTGTCCTCCGACATGGCAGGCGGCATCGAGCGCATCCGCCAGGAGATCGAGGCGGTGGCGCGCGGCGAGGCCGACATCGTCATCGGCACGCAGCTGGTCGCCAAAGGCCACAACTTCCCCAATCTGGCGCTGGTCGGGGTGATCGATGCGGACCTCGGTCTGTCCAATGCCGACCCCAGGGCCGGCGAGCGCACCTTCCAGCTGCTGCAGCAGGTGGTCGGACGGGCCGGGCGGGCGAAGGACGGGTCGCGCGCCCTGATCCAGACCCACCAGCCGGAACATCCGATCATCCAGGCCATCGTGAAGGGGGACCGGGAGGGGTTCTACGAGGCCGAGATCGCCATGCGGGAAGCCGCGATGCTGCCGCCCTTCGGCCGGCTCGCCGCGCTGGTCGTCTCGGCCGAGGCATTGGGCGATGCTCAAGCCTATGCGCGCACGCTGGTGCGCGCCGTGCCGCCGACGCCGGAGGTGAAGGTGCTGGGCCCGGCCGAGGCGCCGCTGGCGCTGGTGCGCGGTCGCCACCGCGTGCGCCTCCTCGCCCGCTCAGCCCGCGCCTTCGACCTGTCGGGCTGGATGCGGCGTTGGCTGTCATCTGTCGAGGCGCCGCGCGGCAATGTACGGCTGGAGATCGACGTCGATCCGCAGAGCTTTCTCTAGGCGGCGGGAGCGTCCCCCGGCCAGTCGAACCGCGCCCAGTCGGGCTTGCGGGGGCTGATGGCAATCCCCCCCGCGATGATCGGCTCGCCGGCCGCCAGGGCCTCGGCGATCCGGTCGAGGCGAAGCTTGGCGAGCCCATCGCCCTCGGCCGCCGAACCCATGACGCCGATCGTCCTGTCGCCGGCCGTCACGTCCAGCCCTTCCATCGGCGGGAAGTCTGGAAAAGCAACGGGGATGACGCGGGTGCGGGCCGTGCCGCGATGCTGCATCCGGCTGACCACCTCCTGCCCGACATAGCAGCCCTTGTGGAAGTCGACCCCGGCGAGCTGGTCCATGTTCGCCTCGTGCGGAAAGGTGTCGCCATAGATGAAGTCGCGACCGCCCTCGGGAATTCCGAGGCGGATACGGTGGGCGTCGTAGGCGCTGGCGTCCGAGACGATTTCCAGCGGCAGCGGCGCGACCATGCGCCAGCCGAGTGCGGGGTGGCGCGGATCGCGTGCGACGACACCGCCGAGGGCGGGCAGGTCACCCTCGCCCCAGAAGGCCGTGACGCCGAGCTGATCCGACTGGTCCTCGACCGCGACCTTTGCCCGCAGCCGGTAGAAGGCGAGCTTTTTCGCGAGGTCCGCGGCCAGCGCCCGCGGCGCGTCGATGAGGAAGCCGCCGCCGACGGTGTCCGGCGCGGCGAGCACGAGGAAGTCGACGACGATCTTGCCCTGCGGCGTCAACAGCGCACCGAAACGCGCCTCGCCCTCGGGCATGGCGAGCACATCGCAGGTGAAGAGCCCCTGCAGGAACTTCGGGGCTTCCTCGCCGGTCACCCGGACGACGCCCCGGTCGGGCAGGAATGCGCTCTGCATGAAACGGTCTCTCGCTCGCTTGGCACGGTTGTCGTTCTCCGACATAAGCGGGGCCGCGCCGGGGACAAGGCCCGGCATCGCGCCGGGAGCCACGCCATGCCGAACTATGACGTCATCTACAGGAACGGCACGGTGGTCAATCAGGACGGCCGCGCCGTCCGCGACATCGGCGTCACCTCAGGCCGCGTCGCTTTCATCGGCGACCTCGGCCAGGCCTCCGCCGGCGAGCTGGTCGACTGCACCGGCCTCCACATCCTCCCCGGCGTGATCGACAGCCAGGTTCATTTCCGCGAGCCGGGTCCAACGCAGAAGGAAGATCTCGAAACCGGATCCCGCGCGGCGGTGATGGGCGGCGTCACCGCCGTCTTCGAGATGCCGAACACCGATCCGCTGACGACATCCGAGGCGGCGCTGGCCGACAAGGTGAAGCGCGGCACGGACCGCATGCATTGCGACTTCGCCTTCTGGGTCGGTGGCACGCATGAGAACGCGCGAGACGTGGCCGAGTTGGAGCGCCTGCCGGGCGCCGCCGGCATCAAGGTCTTCATGGGCTCGTCCACCGGCTCGCTGCTGGTCGAGGACGACGAGGGCGTTGCCGCGATCCTGCAGAACACCCGCCGTCGGTCCGCCTTCCATTCCGAGGACGAGTTCCGCCTGCGCGAGCGCAAGGGCGAGCGGATCGAGGGCGATCCCCGCTCCCACCCCGTCTGGCGCGACGAAATCGCCGCGCTCACCTGCACCGAGCGGCTCGTCGGGATCGCCAGGCGCTTCAACGCCAAGATCCACGTGCTGCACATCTCGACCGCCGAAGAGATCGACTATCTCCAGCACCACAAGGACCTCGCCACCTGCGAGGCGACGCCGCATCACCTGACCCTCGTCGCACCCGACTGTTACGAGCGGCTCGGCACGCTCGCCCAGATGAACCCGCCGGTGCGGGATGCCCGCGCGCAGGCCGGCATCTGGAAGGGCATCGAACAGGGCATCGTCGACGTGCTCGGCTCCGACCACGCCCCCCACACGCTGGAGGAGAAGGCCAAGGTCTATCCGGCCTCGCCGTCGGGCATGACCGGCGTGCAGACGCTGGTGCCGACCATGCTCGACCATGTGAACGCCGGCAAGCTGACGCTCGAGCGTTTCGTCGACCTCACCAGCGCCGGACCGGCGCGTATCTTCGCCATCGCCGGCAAGGGTCGCATCGCCGCCGGATACGACGCCGACTTCACCGTCGTCGACCTGAAGCGGACAGTGACCATCACCAACGGCTGGATCGCCTCGAAGAGCCAGTGGACGCCCTATGATGGCAAGGAGGTGACCGGCTGGCCGGTCGGCACCGTCATCCGCGGGCGGCGGGTGATGTGGGAGGGGGATCTCGTTGGTCCGGCCGGCGGGTGTCCGGTCAGGTTCCAGGACCAGAAGGCGTGAGCGATACGAACCGCGGCTACGCCGGCGAGGCGGACAGGCTCGCGATCTAGTACGAGAGCGTGACGTTCGAGGCGGTGCATGACGCGATCCTGCACCTGCTGCCGCATGGCGGCCGCGCGCTCGACATCGGCGCCGGCTCAGGCCGCGACGCGGCCGCGCTCAGCCGCCGCGGCTTCTCGGTGGTAGCGGTGGAGCCGACAGCCGAGCTGCGCGCCCATGGCGAGAGGCTGCATGTGGAACGGGCCATCGTCTGGGTGGACGACGGGTTGCCGGACCTCCTCCGCATCCGGGCACGCGGCGAGACATTCGACGCTGTGTTTCTGACCGCCGCCTGGATGCATCTCGATGCCGGTGAACAGTCGCGGGCCATGGCGACGCTAGCGGCTGTCACCGCGCCGGGTGGGCGGGTCTTCATGACCCTTCGCCACGGGCCGGTGCCGGAGGGGCGACGCATGTTCGACGTGTCCGGCGACGAGACCGTTGCGCTCGCAGCGCGCCACGGCCTGTCCCTGCTGCAGCAGTCCATCCGCACCGACATGTTTGCCCGGCCGGGCGTGACCTGGACCGGACTGGCGCTTCAGGCGCCCGGCTGACCGCCGCCGGTCAGGAAGCGCACGCCCACGGTGCGGCCGTCCTGCCAGACCGGCTCGCAGGCGCGGCTCACTGCCGTCCCGGCGATGTTCAGGTGCAGGCGGCCGGACAGGCGCGCGGGCGCGTCCAGCGTCAACTGGGCGCCCGTCCGCGAAATGTCGACCAGTTTGCAGGACATCTCCGCGCCACCGTCCTCGCTGGTCAGACGGGCCGGATAGCTGATGGGCTTGCGCGGCGCCTTCCGCAGTTCCTGGTTCCGCATCCTTTCGCGCTGCGCCAGAACGGCGCGGCCGTTCGGCGAGAGTTGCGCGCCCTCATTGCGCGCCAGAGCCCGCATCACGGCCTTGTTGCCATTGGCTGCAAGTGAGTCCGCCACCGCCGGTTCGATCGTCCGGCGCCGGCTGATGGCCAGCATGTGCGACGGGCCGCGGTTCGCGACGATGTGCAGCAGCGCATCCTGATCGAGGCAGGGCGAACGCGTCAGGACAGGCGCCGCGACGTCGATCCAGTCGTCGTTGGCGAGGGCTTCGATCACGCGTCGCGGAGCCTTCGGCTCGTCGGCGATGGTCTCCGCGATGCCGATGCGGTCCTTCGGCCCGACATCCGCGACGAGGCGCGCAATGATCTGGTCGACCGTTCCGGCCTGTTCTTCGTTATAAACGTCGGCGTTCTGCACGAACTCACCGATCAGCCGGGTGACCTTGTCGACCAGGCCCGCCTGCGCATGGTGGGTGACCAGTTCGTCGATGACGTTGGCGACGTTGCCGGTTTCCATCACAGCTCCTCATCGGGGGATGAACTGATCAGGCTCTCGCCCGCATTCCCAAAGGTAAGCTGGAAGAAATTTCGGTTGTGTTAATGGTCTCACGCATCCTCCGGTATGCGTCTTGTCCTGGAGGATTGCAACGTGCCGTTGCGCTGGATGAGATGACAGAACAGCCCCACACTGCGATGGTAGTGTGTTGCTCTCTCACCCAGGTTCGCCCCATGCGCAAGGTTTCCATCGCCCTCCTCGCCGCCTTGGCTGCGGCCCTCTTCCAGGCGCCGGCCTCGGCCGCCACCTATGATCTCGGCTCGCCGGCGATTGCGCAGGTCACCCTGCCCGATGCCTGGTCGCCGAAGATCACGGAGCGCGGCGCCGAGGCCACGACCGACGACGACGAGATCTATGTCGCTGTGCAACTCGCCGCGATCGAGAGGACCGAAGACGCGGTGAAGCAGGCGCTTGCCTATCTCATCGGGCAGGGCGTGAAGATCAACGTCGCGACCCAGCGCGACAGTGCCGCCCAGATCAACGGCATGGACGCCATCAGCCTCGCCTATTCGGGCAAGGACGAGGACGACGAGGATGTCGAGATCTCGGTGAGCGTCTTCATCGTCAATCCCACGGCCGCCATCGTGCTCACCTACTGGGGCTCGAAGGAGGGCGAGCGGACCTACGCGGCGGAATTGCGCGGCATCCTGCAGAGCCTGACGCGCAAGTAGCGCCTCACTCGCCCGCCAGGAAGAAGTGCACGGTTCCGTCCGGGCCGATGCCGAGCCGCCAGAACACCCAGGACCCGAGCGTGCGCATGTCGCGCACGTCCTGCGCCGTCATCAGTCGGTAGAGGTCGACGCTCTGTCGCGGGCTGAGGTCGTTCAGCGGCACATGGGCGAGATAGGGCCAGACATACATCTCCTGCGGCGTGCCCTTGTTGATGAGGGCGGCCGGCAGCTCGAGGATGTTGAGGAGGATGGCGAGGATCTCGCGTCCCTCGCCGTCGCCCGAAGCCTTCTTCCAGAAGGCGACCGGATCACGCTCGCCGCCGCGGGTGAAGACCGGCATGGTCTCGTTCACCTGGAAGGCGATCCCGAGCCGGGCGATGTCGCCGGACCGTGCGGCGAGAATCAGCCTCTCGCGCATGGAGCCGACGCGCTCGCGCAGTTCCTCGTTGTCGGGCAGGAGTTCGACGGAGACCGGCGGCGTCGCCCGGCGCGCGGGAACCGGTCGCTCCGTTGCCGGGGGAGGCGCGGGCGGCGGCTGCGCCTGCGAGGTCTGGATGGTCCGGGTGGTGGACGGCGCAGGCGTCTCGACGGCGAGCGGTGTCACGTCGCGGATGGCGGTGCGCAGCGGTGTCGCGGCCGTTGGCGCTTCGGTTCTGCGACGCGGCTCGCCGGGCATGATCTGGGCCACCGCGACGCCGAGCACCACGGTGGAGACGATGCCGGCGATGATGGCGATCCTGCGGGGGTCCAATCTTCGCCCTCGAAAGCGCGGGTCGGTCAGTGGGACGAACGGTCCACCGTGAATTCGCCGCCGCGGACGCGTTCGGCCAGCCGCTCGGCGAAAACGGCCGTCGCCTCTTCACCATAGGTGGCGACCATCTCCACGAAGGACGCAAAGATGGCGGCCTGCGCGATGCAGTCCACGTCGAGCCCGTCGAGGCGCGCTTCCGCGAACGCCTCCGAGACATAGCTCATGGCGGCGTGGCGCTGGTCGTCGGCCTCGGCCGCGCGGGCAGCCGTCGCTGGTGAAAAATGCATCTTCGCGTCCACTGCGGGCCGGTTGGTCGACCCTTTCCCATTGGTGAAGCCTAGCATGCCCGTTTCCCGAGGGCACCCGATTCTGACCGGACGGTTAACGCCGGTGAATAAATCTGCTGCGTTCCCGGAAAGACACGCCGCTCAATTGCCGTAGCGGCTGGCAATGTCGGCGACGAGCTTGCGGGCCTCCGCCACATAACGCTGCGTGGCGAGGCGCGCCGCAGGCGTGCAGCCGCGGTGGGCCTGCTCGAAGCCGCCATAGCCGCGGTTGAAGCTCTGCACCAGCCTCTCCCGGCGCTCGCCGCCGGTCGCCTCGGCGTCGAGAAGCGCCTGCATCTCGCGCCGCCATGCACCGTTCTCCGGGCCCTGGCACAGAGTCCTCAGATAGTGCAGGGCGCCCATGATTTCCGAGAGCCGGAGCAGTTGCGGCTCATAGGGGGCCTGCAGGGAGGGCGGCGCGGCGACCGGGGGGGCAGGGGCGCGCGCCGTCTGCGCCGCCAGGGGGGAGGCGGACACGAGCGTCGCCAGCAGCGCAATGCCGAGGACAGGCCTGATCATCGCCGAGATATGAGCGAGCGCGCCGGCGGCTGCAATGGAAAGCTTCCGGGGTGGTTGACGTCAGTCGCCGGCGAGGCGGAAGGCCGCGGCGACGATGTCGACCAGTCCATCCGTGACCGGAAGCTCTGGGACCTCGTCACGGCGCGTCCAGCGGACATCGGCGGCCTCCGGCGAGACGGTGCCCTCGCCGGACCTCCATAGCGCGGCGAAGCAGAGGACGACGAAGTGACGCTCGATCCGTCCCGCATCGTCGCGCAGGATGATGTCGCGCGCACCGCAGAGCCCCACCGGCTGCGCCGTGACGCCAACCTCTTCCATGAGTTCGCGGGCCGCCGCCTCGCCCACCGTCTCGCCGATCTCGACGAGGCCGCCCGGAAGGCTGTAGAGGCCGGCGCCCGGCGGCCTGGCGCGCTGTGCCAGCAGGACGCGCCCGTCGCGGATCACCGCCGTGGAGACGGCGAGGATGGGGCGCGCCGGGTAGGTGCGGTCGGACATGGCGGAAAGCGCCGGTTCAGCGGGTCATCAGGGCGTCGATCGTGTCCTGCGTCGAGGCGCCATCGCCGTCCTCGTCGTCCTGGACAACGGCGTTCATCACGCCGGAGGTGCGCGCGGCGAGATGCTTCAGCCGGTCGCAGGCCTCTTCGGCGATATAGCCCGCCATCGGCGTGCCGGCGTGTTCGCGCAACTGGTCGATGGTGTCGAGCATCACCGCGTTCATCTCGTCGACCAGGGCGAGAAAGCGGCGCCGCGCGCCGACCGGCGCCTGCTCGAAAGCGGCGATCGCAAGCTCCTTGTCGCGGTAGTGCGACCGGTGGAAATGCGCCTCGTAGGTGGCAGGCTGCCAGGTGAGGACGTCGTCGATGCAGTCCGGCATGGAGGGCACCAGCTCAAGCAGCATGATGACCTCGTTGAAATGGTTGAGGTAGTCGGTGGCGAGCCGGGTCTCGGGATGGATATTGGCCGCGCGCAGGCGTTCCGGCGTCAGCGCGATACTGGCTTCCTGACGAACGACATCGAGCATGGAATGTGGCAGCCCCCGACTTCTGTCACACTGAGCCATGCCCGTGGTGAAGGAAGGCTTAAGTCGCGCCAGCCGCCGCCACGAACCTGCGACACGGCCGGCGGAACGAGGTCATCATGTGTGGGCGCTACGCCATCAAGACGATCCCCGAGGTGATGCAGGCCGCCTTCGGCTACGAGGACCGGCCGAACTTTCCCCCGCGCTACAACATCGCGCCGACGCAGCCCGTGCCGGTGGTGACGATCGACCAGGGCAGGCGCCGCTTCGTGCTGATGCGCTGGGGATTCATCCCGGGCTGGGTCAAGGACCCGAAGGATTTTCCCCTCGTGTTCAACATCCGCACCGAGGGCGCCCGCGAGAAGCCCTCCTTCCGCGTGGCCTTCATCCGCCGTCGCGCATTGATGCCGGCCGATGCCTTCTACGAGTGGAAGACGGAGGGCAAGGTGAAGACGCCCTTCATGGCGCGGCGGCCCGATGGCGGCCTCTTCGCCTTTCCCGCGCTGTGGGAGACCTGGATGTCGCCCGACGGCGCGGAGGTCGACACCGTGGCGCTGATCACCGGTCCGGCAGCGCCGCCCCTGTCGGCGATCCATCACCGCACGCCGGTGGTGCTGGATCCGGCCAACTGGAACGAATGGCTCGATCCCTCAACGCCCACCGAGCGCGCGGAGGCCCTGCTGTCACCGCCGCTTCAGGTAGAGATGGAACTGGTTCAGGTGTCTGCAGCCGTGAACCGCGTGTCGAACGACGGACCCGAGGTCCAGGCGCCGGCAGACCCGGGCGCTGCACCTGCGGCCGTTCCGCGATCGCCGGCGGGCCGCTCGACCCGCGGCTCCTCTGGCGGGCCAGGCGGGCAGGGGAGCCTGTTCGACTGAGCCTCCCTGACCGGGTCTTGTTCCGGCGCGACGGTCTGTCCGTCGGTCGCAGGTGACGCGCCGGCATCCTTAAGGAAATCACAACAAGTCACGGGCAATTATCCGGAGCTCGTCCCCGGACTATCCCGTCCGGGCGGCCCCGCCCCGGGTTCTCCCATGCCACCGCGACCGGCGCCTCGCACCCGCTTGCTGCTCCCTCTGATCGTCTTCGCCTGCCTCGTCGTGCCCGCTCTCGTTGCGGCGACCCCGCGGCCGGGTCGGCCCGTCGCGGTCATCGCCTGGTCGGCGGAGGTCGGGGGCGCTGCCGCCATCGCCGCGCGGGCCGAGGGAGAACTGCGCGCGGCAAGCCGCGGCAACCGCATCGTCATCGCCTCCTCGACGGCCCCCGACTTCGTGGCGAGGCTCTACGGCGCCGGTGCGCTTCTCGTGGTCGATGCCACGATGGCGGCCGCCTGCCTTTCGCCCTTCGTCTCGCTGTGAAAAGGGACTTCATTTCATGAGCCTCGCCTCGTCCTCCTCCACACTCGACCGGCTGCGCGCGACCGTCGCGCCCGTCATGCAGGGCGCGCTCGCCGCGCTGGCCCTGCTCATCGTCGGTCTGGCGCTGATGCGCGGCACCGGCGGCATGGTCGTTACCCTTGCCGGCACCGTCATCGTCGCCGCGCTCGGCCTGCTCGCGATCGGCAAGGGCCGGACCGACGTCACCGCACGCGTCGGATCATCGGTGACAGCCGCGGCGCTGGTCGCCTTCCTCACCTTCGCGCTTGAGCGCTCGGTCTATCAGATCGACATGCACATGGCCTTCTTCGCCGGCCTCGCCGTCGTCGCGCTGTGGTGCTGCTGGCGCTCGGTCGCCGCCTACACGGTAGTCGTCGCCGTCCACCATCTCGGCCTTAACATGCTCTATCCGCTGGCCGTGTTCCCCGAGGGCGGGGATTTCGGACGTGTCGTCATTCATGCCGTCATCCTGGTGGCGCAGGCCGTGGCGCTCGCCTGGCTCTGCGATCGACTTGCCTCGGCCTTCGCCGTCTCAGATGCCGCGATCGCGGAGGCCAATCTCGCCACCGAGCGGATGGAAGCCGCAGCCTCCAGCGAACGCGCGCTCACCGCAGCCCAGACCGAGCGGCAGGCCCGTCTCGAAGCCGCCATCGGTGACTTCAAGGGGCACGTCGCCGGTGTCCTCGCCGGCGTTCGCAGCGGCATGGCGGCGCTTGGCGATGCCTCCGGGACTGTTCGCGAGGCCGCCCATGGCACGGTCGCGATGACCGAGCGCGCCGCCCATTCCTCGCAGGCTGCCGTGACCAATATCGGAGCGGTCGCCACAGCCACCGACCAGCTCAGCGCTTCGGTCGGCGAACTCGCCCAGAAGGTCGGAGAAACCGCGTCCGTGGTGCGTGAACTCGCCGGCGAGGCGACCCAGGCCAATGACAACATCTCCGAACTGTCGGGGGCCGCCGAGAAGATCGGCGCCGTCGTCGCCCTGATCCAGTCCATCGCCGAGCAGACCAACCTCCTCGCCCTCAACGCCACCATCGAGGCGGCACGTGCGGGCGATGCCGGCAAGGGCTTCGCTGTCGTCGCCTCCGAGGTGAAGTCGCTCGCCGTCCAGACCTCCAAGGCCACCGAGGAGATCGCCCAGCAGATCTCTTCCGTCCAACAACTGACCAAGGGCGCTGTCGGCGCCATCGAGGGCATCTCCAGCCGCATGGGCCAGATCGATCACAATGCGGCGGCGCTCGCCGCCGGCATCGAGGAGCAGTCGGCTGCCGTGCAGGAGATCAACCGCAGCATCGGCGAGATGCGCGATCTGACCGATCGGATCGAGGCGGCGGTCGGCGACATCGCGGCCAAGGCCGGCGCCAGCGCCGCGTCGTCGGAGACGATGGGCCAGACCACCGCGAGCGTCGAGCAGTCGGCCGCAGGTCTCGGCGCCGCCGTCGAGGACTTCCTCGGCAAGGTCGCCGCCTGACGCGTCCGATCGGCAAGGTGCCGCCGGCTTTGGCCGGCGGCGCTAGAGAACCTTGCCGGGGTTCAGCAGCCCCTTGGGGTCGAGCACGGCCTTCACCTGCCGCATGATGTCCATGGCGACCGGGTCCTTCACCCCCGGAAGCAGGTCACGCTTCATCCGGCCGATGCCGTGTTCCGCCGAGATCGACCCGCCATAGGTGCCGACGATGTCGTGAACGATGGTCTGCACCGCATCCCAGTGCTCAAGGAAGGCCGCCCTGTCCATCCTGACGGGCTGGCTGACGTTGAAGTGGATGTTGCCGTCGCCGAGGTGGCCGAAGGGCACGGGCCGGCAGTCCGGCATGTAGGCGAGGCACGCCGCCACCGCCTCGGCGATGAAGGCGGGGACGGCGGCGACGGGCACGGAGACGTCGTGCTTGATCGAGCCGCCTTCCAGCTTCTGCACCTCGCTCATGCCCTCGCGCAGGCGCCAGAAGGTGTTGCGCTGGTCGATGGAGTCGGCGAGCGCCGCGTCGGTCACGGTGCCCTCCTCGAAACCGGTCGCGAGGATCTCCTCCAGCGTCTCGCGCAGGCCCGCGGCTGAGGCGGTGGACAGTTCCACGAGGCAGTACCAGGGCGAGGGCTCGGCCAGCGGATCGCGCGCGCCCGCGAGGTGCCGCAGCACGAACTCGAACAGGTTGCGCGGCATCAGTTCGAAGCCGGTCACGGAGGGGCCGGCTCGCTCCTGCGCGGCGTTGAGCAGGGCAAGGCCCGCTTCCGGCGATGGCACGGCGACCCAGGCGGCCTCGACCGACCGCGGCGCCGGGGCGAGCTTCAGCACGGCGGCGGTGATGATGCCGAGCGTACCTTCGGCGCCGATGAACAGGTGCTTCAGGTCGTAGCCGGTATTGTCCTTCTTCAGCGTTCTGAGG
This sequence comes from Phreatobacter aquiterrae, assembly GCF_053471285.1. Lineage (NCBI taxonomy): Bacteria > Pseudomonadati > Pseudomonadota > Alphaproteobacteria > Hyphomicrobiales > Phreatobacteraceae > Phreatobacter > Phreatobacter aquiterrae. The sequence goes on from NZ_JBJPHW010000014.1 coordinate 59,799, forward strand.
CCATGCCAGATGCGGCCGTCGGCCAGCACCACCTCTAGCCCGAGGACGAGATCGCGCGCCATGCCATAGGCGACGGCCTGCGTGCCGCCCGCATTGGTCGAGAGGTTGCCGCCGATGGTGCAGGAGCCCTTCGAGCCGATGTTGAGCGGGAACAGGCGGCCGACCCCGGCGGCCGCGTCCTGCGCCTGCTGGAGGGTGACGCCGGCATCGACCGTCATGGTGTTGCCGGCGGGGTCGATGGCGCGGATCGCCGTCATGCGGTTGAGCGAGAGGACGATCTCCGCACCCGTCTCGTGCGGCACATGGCCGCCGACGAGCCCCGTCGCGCCGCCCTGAGGCACCACGGGCGTGGCGGTCTCGTGGGCGAGCGCCATGACCGCGGCGACCTCGTCCGTCGAGCCCGGGCGCACCACCAGCGGCGTGCGGCCATGGTAGAGACCGCGGTCGTCGCGCAGATAGGGCGCCTGGTCATCGGGATCGGTGATGGCGTAGCGCTCGCCGACGATGGCCGCAAACCGGGCGATCAGGGCCTCGGGCAGCGGCGGGGCGAGGGCGGTGACGGGCTTCGGCAGCGGCATGGGTGTTCCGGCAAGCGGTTCTTCGGGGTTTGGACCCTATTGGGGGGCAGGTGTGGCGAGCGTCAACCGGCGAGGCGGGATGGCAGCGGTGAATTCGTCGCGATCACCGCGACGGCCCTTTCGCCGGCACGGCATCCGCCCTATCTTGGGGTTGGAGCTGCGACGCGCGTCAGGGCACAAATTCCCCGGGGCCTTATCGATCTCACGGGAGCTGTTCCTGCCCTTGTCCGTGGACTTGGGCACACGGCGCCCACCTACTTAGGTAGGTTCCCGGGATCGCTTGTCCGACGGCCGAGCGGCTCCACTTCTCCTCTCCCATTGGGGTTCTCGCGCAGCTCGCGGCCTGCATCAGGCAAGTGCAACGCCCCCTTGGTGACGCCGGCACGCAGCTCGGCTAAGTGGTCCCCATGACCCCGCTCTCCAAGGCCGCCCTGCGCGACGCCGCGCTCGCCCGCCGCGATGCCCTCGACCCCGCCTTTCGCATCGAGGCGGCCCTGACGCTGGCCGAGACCTTTCCGCTCGACCGCATCGACGTCGCCGGCAAGGTCGTCTCCGGCTTCCTGCCGATCCGGTCGGAGATCGACGTCCGCCCGCTGATGGACCGCCTGCGCCGGGCCGGCGCCCGCCTTGCGCTTCCCGCCTTCCCCGACCGCAAGGAGTCGATGATCTTCCGCGAACTCGTCCGCGGCGCCGACCTCGTGCCCATGGGCTTCGGCACCTACGGCCCCGGCCCGGAGGCCGCGGAGGTCTTCCCCGAGGTGCTGCTGACGCCGCTCGCCGCCTTCGACCGCAACGGCCACCGCATCGGCTACGGCAAGGGCCACTACGACATGGCGCTCGCACGTCTCGACGCCATGGCGCGCCGCATCGCCGTCGGCATCGCCTTCGCGTGCCAGGAGGTTGACGCCGTGCCGCACGAGCCTCATGACCGGAAGCTCGATTTCCTGCTCAACGAGACCGGTTTCAGGGCTTTCTGATGCGCCTCCTCTTTCTCGGCGATGTGGTCGGCAAGTCCGGCCGGACCGCCGTCACCGAAAACCTGCCCGGCCTGATCGCGCAGATGAAGCTCGACTGCGTCGTGATCAACGGCGAGAACGCGGCGCATGGCTTCGGCATCACCGAGGCGATCTACGAGGAACTGCTCGACGCCGGCGCCGACTGCGTCACCCTCGGCAACCACTCCTGGGACCAGCGGGAAGCCCTCGTCTTCATCGACCGCGCGCCGCGCCTCGTCCGCCCCGTCAACTACCCCACCGGCACGCCCGGCCGCGGCGCGGCGCTGATCGAGGCGAAGAACGGCGCGCAGGTGCTGGTGGTCAACGTCATGGGTCGCGTCTTCATGGACGCCATGGACGACCCCTTCGCCGCGGTGGAACGCGAGGTGGAGGCCGCTCCGCTCGGCCGGGTGGCCGATGCCATCGGCGTCGACATCCATGCCGAGGCCACCAGCGAGAAGCAGGTCATGGGCCATGTGCTGGACGGGCGCGTGTCGCTCGTCGTCGGCACCCACACCCATGTGCCGACCGCCGACCACCGCGTCCTGCCGGGCGGCACCGCCTTTCAGACCGATGTCGGCATGTGCGGCGACTATGACGGCGTCATCGGCATGGACAAGGCCGAGCCGCTGCGCCGCATGCGCGAGAAGACGCCGGGCGGCAAGTTCGAGCCGGCCGGAGGTGTGGCGACCCTCTCGGGGATCATCGTCGATATCGGTGCGAACGGCCTCGCAACGGCCGTGACGCCGCTCCGCGTCGGCGGCGTCCTGGCGCCGACGGGCGTCTAGGGAAACAGCAGGGCCGGCCCGTTCGAGGGCGGCTGCTTGAGAGCCAGGGGGCGGATGACGAGCCCCGACGCCACGAGATCGGCGATGTCGGTGCGGAAGGCCTCCCGAAGGCCAACCGCCGGAAAGGCGACCAGCGTGACGTGGACGCCGGTCTCGCCGTCGCTCCCGGCGGCGATCACCGTCGCCGCACCGCCCAGCGCCATGGCGGCGAGGCGGTGCAGCACGGCAGTCTGGAGGCTGGCCGCTCCGCACGGCACCTCCAGGAGAAGCGCCGGCCCCGTCATGGCTCAGCCGTTCCTGAACAGGTAGCTGTAGCCGTTGAGCGCGGGTACGCCGCCGAGATGGGCGTAGAGCACCTTCGAGCCCTTGGGGAAGAAGCCCTTCTTCACCAGATCGATCATGCCCTGCATGGATTTGCCCTCATAGACCGGGTCGGTGAGCATGCCCTCGGTGCGCGCCGACAGGCGGATGGCCTCCACCGTCTCCGGCGAGGCGAGGCCGTATTCGGGATAGGCGTAGTCCTCGTTGAGGACGATGTCGGCGTCGGTGATGGCGCGGCCGAGGCCGACCAGGTCGGCGGTGCGTTCGGCGATGCGCTTGATCTGCGCGCGCGTCTCCTTCGGCGTCGCAGAGGCATCGATGCCGATGACGCGGTCGGCGCGGCCGTCGGCGGCAAATCCCACCACCATGCCGGCCTGTGTGGAACCGGTCACCGAGCAGACCACGATGTAGTCGAAGGCAAAGCCCAGCTCGGCCTCCTGCGCCCTGACCTCCTCGGCGAAGCCGACGAAGCCGAGACCGCCCAGCTTGTGGTCGGAGGCCCCGGCCGGGATCGCATAGGGCTTGCCGCCCTTGGCCTTCACGTCCTCCAGCGCGTTCTCCCAGCTCTGCTTGAACTCGATTCCGAAGCCCTCGTCGACGAGTTCGACATGGGCGCCCATGATGCGGCTCATCTGGATGTTGCCGACGCGATCATAGACGGCGTCGTTCCAGTTGACCCAGCTCTCCTGCACGAGGCGGCACTTCATGCCGAGCTTGGCGGCGGTGGCCGCCACCTGGCGGGTGTGGTTCGACTGGACACCGCCGATGGTGACCAGCGTGTCGCAGTTCTGCTGGATCGCCTCGGGGATCAGATATTCGAGCTTGCGCAGCTTGTTGCCGCCGAAGGCGAGGCCGCTGTTGCAGTCCTCGCGCTTGGCCCAGATCTCGACGTCGCCGCCGAGATGCGCGGAGAGGCGATCGAGCTTTTCCACCGGCGAAGGGCCGAAGGTCAGCTTTTGACGGGGAAATTTGTCGAGTTGCAGCTTGCTGGCCATCGCAGGTCTCCGGCGCTTGTGACATGGCGACGGGCGACCCACCGGTCGTCCGATGGAAGAAAAGCGTGCCACGGCGGGAGGGTCGGCGGGTTGCGAACTTGCACAAGAATTGCTTGTCTGATTGCGCCATTCAGGCCAGGGAGCGCAATCCAGATGAAAAAGCCGGCTGTATCGCGCAATCCAAAGTCGACACCGGCCGTTGCGAACGAGCCCCTCGACCGCATCGACCGGAAGATCCTCAACCGGCTGCAGCGGAACGCCGCAATCCCCAACCAGGATCTGGCCTCTGAGGTCGGCCTGTCGCCGGCACCGACCTCGCGGCGCGTGCGGCGGCTGAAGGACGAGGGCTACATCGCCCGCGAGGTGGCGCTGGTCGATCCGGCGCGGGTCGGGACAACGCTGATCGCCTTCGTCTCGGTCGAACTCGACCGTCAGCGCGAGGACGTGCTGCGGTCCTTCGAGCGGCACATTTCGAGCCAGCCGGAGGTGCAGCAATGCTATTTCGTCACCGGCGAGACCGACTACCTGCTCATCGTGGTGTGCCGCGACATGGACCACTACAACCACTTCGTCCGGCAGGTGCTGGCGCAGGAACACAACATCAAGCGCTTCCGCTCGAGCTTCAACCTGCAGCGGATCAAGTTCGATACGGGAATCTATCTGGAGGAGTGACGGCCGGTCGGTCGGCTTGCCGCGCGCCGCGCGCCCCTGTAATCGGCATCCCATGTCGCACAACACCTTCGGCCACCTGTTCCGCGTAACCACCTTCGGCGAGAGCCATGGGGTAGCGCTCGGCTGCGTGGTGGACGGCTGCCCGCCGCGCATTCCCCTGACCGCCGAGGACATCCAGGCCGATCTCGACCGCCGCAGGCCCGGCACCTCGCGCTTCACCACCCAGCGCCGGGAGGCGGACCAGGTGAAGATCCTCTCCGGTGTGATGACGGACGACGAGGGCGTGCAGGTGACGACGGGAACCCCCATCGCGCTGCTGATCGAGAACACCGACCAGCGCTCGAAGGACTATTCCGACATCAAGGACAAGTTCCGGCCGGGACACGCCGACTTCACCTACGAGGCGAAATACGGCATCCGCGACTATCGCGGCGGCGGGCGCTCCTCGGCGCGGGAGACGGCCGCCCGCGTCGCCGCGGGCGCCATCGCCCGCAAGGTCGTGCCCGGCCTCGTGGTGCGCGGCGCGCTGGTGCAGATGGGACCGCACGCCATCGATCGCGACAGGTGGGACTGGGCGGAGGTCGGCAACAACCCGTTCTTCTGCCCGGACGCGAAGAGGGCGGCCTTCTACGAGACCTATCTCGACGGCATCCGCAAGTCCGGCTCCTCCATCGGTGCGGTGCTGGAGATCGTCGCCGAGGGCGTGCCCGCGGGTCTCGGTGCCCCGATCTATGGCAAGCTCGACGCGGAGATCGCCGGCGCCCTCATGGGCATCAATGCGGTGAAGGGCGTCGAGATCGGTTCGGGCTTCGGCGCGGCGGAGCTGACCGGCGAGGAGAATGCCGACGAGATCCGCATGGGCAATGACGGCAAGCCGCTGTTCCTGTCCAATCATGCCGGCGGCATCCTCGGCGGCATCTCGACCGGCCAGGCCATCGTCGCCCGCTTCGCCGTGAAGCCGACCTCGTCGATCCTCACCCCGCGCCTGACCATCGACAAGTCGGGCGGCGAGACCGACATCCTCACCAAGGGCCGCCACGACCCCTGTGTCGGCATCCGCGCCGTGCCGGTCGGCGAGGCCATGGTCGCCTGCGTGATCGCCGACCACTATCTCCGGAACCGCGGCCAGAACGGGTGAGCCGGAGCGCCCTGCAGGGAGCAAGTGCGTCCTTCGAGGCTCGCCGCCGGACGATGCCGAGGCATCGCCGGGGGCTCGCACCTCAGGATGAGGAAGGTGGAGTCCGGCATCCGGGTGCGGCATAGGTCGGGCTCGCTTCCATTGCCGCGGCCCGTGCAACTCGATGCCCTCCTCATCCTGAGGTGCGAGCGGAGCGAGCCTCGAAGGACGCACTTCATGGATGCAGTCCGTTCACCCCGGCCGAAATGCAGACCTGTGTCCGCAGAATTTCAGTTTGACTGAAATTGCCCTCGCGGCCATCTTGCACCCATGAAACTCGACATCTGGCTCGCCCGCGCCGGCATGACGCGGCTGGCCTTCGCCCGCCAGCTCGGCGTCTCGCCCGCCACCATCACCGCGCTGTGCAATGGCGACGCGCCGTGGATGTCGCGCGAGACGGCCCAGCGCATCGCCGAACTGACGGCGGGTGCCGTGACCCCGAACGACTTTATCGGCCTCAAGGGGCCGCGTGATGAGGAGAGATCCATGCTCGAAGCCGCCGAACGCGTGAAGGCCGCCCTCGATGCCTTCGCCAGGGGGCAGATCGTCGTGGTGACCGACGACGACGACCGCGAGAACGAGGGCGATCTCATCGTCGCTGCCTCGCTCTGCACGCCGGAACAGATGGCTTTCATCGTCCGCCATACCTCCGGCATCGTCTGCACGCCGCTGACCCTGCAGGAGGCGCAGCGCCTGCGCCTCGACCCGATGGTCTCGTCCAACGACTCGCCGCACGGCACCGCCTTCACCGTTTCGGTGGACTACCGTCACGGCACGACCACCGGCATCTCCGCCGATGACCGCACCGCCACGGTCCGTGCGCTGGCCAATCCCAATGTCGGAGCGGTGGACTTCGTCCGCCCCGGCCACATCTTCCCGCTGATCGCCAAGGATGGCGGCGTTCTCATGCGCTCCGGCCATACGGAGGCCGCGGTCGATCTCTGCAAGCTCGCCGGGCTGCCGCCGATCGGCGTCATCTGCGAGCTCGTCAATGACGACGGCACGGTGACGCGGGGTCCGCAGGTGACCGCCTTCGCCGAGAAGCACGGCCTCGTCATGGTCTCGGTCGCCGACCTCATCAAATACAGGCAGGCGCGCGACCGACTGGTGGAGCGCGCCGGCGATTTTCCGATCGAAACCCCCTATGGCCCGGCCCGCGGCATCGCCTATCGCACGCCCTACGACCGGGTGGAGCACCTTGCCCTGGTCTTCGGTGACGTGGATGAATCAGGCTCGACCCTCGTGCGCCTGCATCGCGAGACCGTGCTGCGCGACGTCTTCGGCAAGCACCGCTCGACCGATGCGGCGATGAAGCTACTGGCCGAGAAGGGCGGCATCCTCGTCTATCTGCGCGACGGCACGGCCGGGGTGCCGGCCCAGTCGCTGGCGGCAACCGCCCCCGCCGCCGACATCCACGAGAGCCACGGCTCCGCCAAGATGCGTGACGACCAGTGGCGCGAGATCGGCCTCGGCGCGCAGATCCTGCGGGACCTCGGCGCCAACCGCATCAAGCTGCTGGCCTCCAAGACCCGCCACTATGTCGGGCTCGGCGGATTCGGCATCGAGATCGTCTCGACGGAAATGCTGGAGGGCTGAGGGCGCTCCGACAGGGAACCCGGCCGATGCCGGTGCCCTTATTTCCGCGAAATGAAGGCCATGAAGGCCTGCTTCGCCTCGTCGCCCTTCAGAAGCTCGGCGAACAGCGCGCCCTCCTCCTCCATGCGGGCGCGGACTTCCTCCGCGCCCTTGCGCAGCAGACGGCGGGAATGGGCGAGCGCGATGGGCGGCTTGGAGGCGAGCTTGGTCGCCACCGCCAGAGCCTTCGCCTCGATCTCCTCCGCCGGCAGCACGGCGTTCACCAGTCCCATGGCCTCGGCCTCGGCCGCGCCGAAGGGCTCGGCCAACATGAGATACTCGGTCGCCTTCTTGATGCCGGCGAGGCGCGGGAAGAGCAGCGAGGAGGCCGCCTCCGGCACCAGCCCGAGGTCGACAAAGGGCATGCGGAACATGGCGTTGGGGCTCGCATAGGCGAGGTCCATGTGCAGCATCATGGTGGTGCCGATGCCGATGGCGAGGCCATCGACGGCGGCGATCATCGGCACCTCGACGGTCGCCAGCGCCTTGATGAAGTCGCCGGCCGGCGAGCGGGTCTCGCCGCCGGACGAACGCTGGATGAAGTCGCCGATATCGTTGCCCGAGGTGAAGACGCCCGGCCCGCCGGCGAAGACCACGGCGCGGGTGCCCTCCGCGCCCGCATTCTCGATGACGCCGCGCATGGTGTCGTACATGGCGCCGGTGAGCGCGTTCTTCTTGTCGAAGCGGTTCATGCGCACCAGCACCACGCCCTTGTCGTGACGGGTGATCGTCACGTGGTCGGTGCTTGCCTTCGCGGGGGTGCCGTCCATGGGTGGGTCCTTAGCTGGCGAACGGGATGTCGAGATCGACGACGGCCTGGCCGCCGGAGGTGACGCTGGCGCCGAGGCCGGGCGCAGCGGTCGCGAGATTCTCGGCGAAGAAGCGGGCGAGGCCGAGGGCTTCGGCGCGGGCTGCCTCGTCGACGCCGTTGGCGCGCGCCTTCAACGCCTTCTCGGCGAGCGAGGTGCCGCCCAGCGCCAGGCCGAAGAGCCGCGCATAGGGCGTGGCGCCAGCCTGGGCATCCGCCGGGTCCGACTTCAGCGCCTCCAGGAGATGGCGCGTCGACGCCGCGAGCGCGTCGACCGCCTCGCCGAGGCGGGAGGCCGTCAGGCCGAAGTCCGCCGCGTTGGACCGCGCGACCTCGGCCACGATGCCGCGCATGCGCGCGATCTCCGCCTCCACCAGCGCGCCGCCGTCGATGCCGATCTTGCGGCTGACGAGGTCGATGGCCTGGATGCCGTTGGTGCCCTCGTAGATGGCGTAGATGCGTGCGTCCCGCATGTGCTGCGCCGCGCCCGTCTCCTCGACGAAGCCCATGCCGCCATGAACCTGCACGCCGAGCGAGGCGACCTCGTTGCCGATGTCGGTGGAGAAGGCCTTGGCGATGGGCGTGAGCAGCGAGGCGCGCGCATTGCCGGCCTTCCGCTCCTCCTCGGTGGCGGCGAGATGGGCGCGGTCGATCTCGGCAGCCAGCATGTAGCAGATGGCCCGTGCCGCGCGCGTCGAGGCGCGCATGGTGGCGAGCATGCGCTTGACGTCCGGGTGCTCGATGATCGGGCTGATGCCCTCGGTCTTCGAGCCCGGCGCCTTGCCCTGCCGCCGGTCCATCGCATAGGCGATGGCCTGCTGCGTCGCCCGCTCGGCGATGGAGACACCCTGCAGGGCGACCGCGAGCCGGGCATTGTTCATCATCGTGAACATGGCCATGAGGCCGCGGTTCTCTTCGCCCACCAGCCAGCCGACAGCGCCGCCCTGGTCGCCATAGACCATGGTGCAGGTGGGCGAGGCGTGGACGCCGAGCTTGTGCTCGATGGAGTGGCAGCGCACGTCGTTGCGCGCGCCGATGGAGCCATCGGCGTTCACGAGGAATTTCGGCACGAGGAACAGCGAGATGCCCTTGGTGCCGGCCGGGGCATCGGGCAGGCGCGCCAGCACGAGGTGGATGATGTTCTCGGTCAGGTCGTGCTCGCCATAGGTGATGAAGATCTTCGAGCCGGTGATGCGGTAGGTACCGTCGTCGGCGCGCTCGGCTCGGGTCCTTAAGGCCGACAGGTCCGAGCCTGCGGAGGGCTCGGTCAGGTTCATCGTGCCGGTCCACTCGCCGGTGATCATCTTCGGCAGGTATTTGGCCTTGAGGTCCTCCGAGGCGTGGGCGGTGATCGCCTCGATGGCGCCCTGGGTCAGCAGCGGCCCGAGGCCGAAGGCGCCGGAGGCGGCGTTCCACATCTCGATGCAGGCGGAATTGATCACGCAGGGCAGGCCCTGGCCGCCGAAATCGGCATCGGCCATGAGGCCGTTCCAGCCGGCGGCCGCCCAGTCGGTATAGACCTCCTTCCAGCCGGGAGGCATGGTCACGACACCGTCCTTGAACGGCGTGCCGTGGCGGTCGCCGAGGCTGTTCAGCGGGGCGATGCGGTCGCTCGCGAACTTGCCGGCCTCTTCCAGGATGGCGGAGACGTCATCCAGCGTGAGGTCGCCATAGAGGCCGCTCGCCAGGGCTTCCTCGAGCCCGACGGCATGCTTCAGCGTGTCGATCATGTCGGCGACGGGCGCGCGATAGGTCATGGGCATCCTCCGGTCGGCTCTGTTTCTAGGTCTGACATGGCCCAGCGGCAAGGACGCCGGATGGCGGATCGGGGGAAGGGTGAGGGGCAAGAGCCCGGGGCTCCTTCCAACGTGAGTTTCCCGCCCGCCCGTGCTAAGCGCCGGCCATGACAGCCCGTTCTACCCAACGCCTTGCCCCGGATGCCGCCAGCCTTGCCGAAGCCGGCAGGATGTTGCGCGCCGGCCGCCTCGTCGCCTTCCCCACCGAGACCGTCTATGGCCTCGGCGCCGACGCCACGGACGGCCGGGCGGTGGCCGGCATCTATGAGGCCAAGGGCCGGCCGAGCTTCAATCCGCTGATCGCCCATGTGGCGACGACCGACGAAGCCTTGGCGCTGGGAACCTTCGACGCCGACGCGGCGGCGCTCGCCCGCGCCTTCTGGCCCGGCCCCTTGACCCTCGTCGTCCCCATGGCGGAGGGCGCAGGCATCTGCGATCTCACCCGCGCCGGGCTCGACACGGTCGGTCTGCGCGTGCCGGACCATCCGATCGCGCAGGCGATCCTGAAAGCCGCCGGTCGGCCCGTCGCCGCCCCGTCGGCCAATCGCTCCGGTCATGTCAGCCCGACGACGGCGGCCCACGTGCTTGCCGATCTCGACGGGCGGATCGACGCCGTCGTCGATGGCGGGCCGACCGACGTGGGTGTGGAATCGACCATCGTCGCCTGCCTCGGCGGCGCGCCTGTCCTGCTCCGGCCCGGCGGCGTGGCGCGCGGGGCGATCGAGGCCGTCATCGGCCGGAAGCTCGCCGCCGCGGCGGGCGAGGCGACCATCGCGCCGGGCATGCTCGCGTCGCACTACGCCCCGCAGGCCGGCATCCGGCTCAACGCCGTGACCGTGGAGCCCGGAGAGGCGCTGCTCGCCTTCGGTTCCGACGTGCCGACAGGGGCGACGACCGTCCTCAACCTCTCGATGTCGGGCGATCTCGCCGAGGCGGCGGCCAACCTCTTCGGCCATCTGCGGGGGCTGGATGCGTCGGGCGCGGCGCGCATCGCCGTCATGCCGATCCCCGGGGAAGGTCTTGGGGAGGCCATCCGCGACCGGCTGGCGAGGGCCGCCGCACCGCGCTCCTGAGGCTACCGGCTGAAAGTCGCGACCAGTTCGACATGCGCCGACCATTGGAACTGGTCGACCGGCGTGACCGAGCCGAGCGTCCAGCCCGCCGCGATCAGGATGCAGGCGTCGCGGGCGAAGGTCCCGGCATTGCATGAGACGGCGACGATGCGTCCGACATCGGCCTTGGCGAGCGTCCTCGCCTGAACCTCGGCGCCGGCGCGCGGCGGGTCGAACACCACCGCGTCGAGGCCCTTCAGGTCCGAGAGCATCAGCGGCCGGCGGAACAGGTCGCGCGTCTCGGCCTGGATGGGCTTGAGGCCGGACGCCATGCGCACGGCCTGCGCCAGCGCCGCGATCGCGGCGGCGTCGGAATCCACCGCCCTGACCTTGGCCTGGCGGGCGAGCCTGAGGGCGAAGGGGCCGACGCCGCAGAAGAGATCAGCCACCGATTTCGCCTTGCCGACGCCCTCGAGCACCAGGCTTGCCAGAACCGCTTCGCCTGCCTCGGTCGCCTGCAGGAAGCCGCCCGGCGGCAAGTGCACGCGGATGCCGTCGATCAGCACCGAGGGCGGCTCGCGCTGCATGACGAGGTCGCCGTGATTGGTGAGGCGCACGAGGGAGGCGGCGTTGGCCGCCTCGATCAGGCGCAGGCGGTCCTTCTCGCCGAGACGGCCGGGCCCGCGCAGGTCCATGTCGAGACCCTGGATCGTCGCCGTGACCTGGATGTCGATCGGCTTGCCGACACCCTCCAGTGCGCGGGCGACGAGGCGCGCGGCGGGCAGGGCGGTGTCGAGGGAGGGTGCCAGAAGGGGGCAGGCGTCGATGGCGATGATGGCGTGGCTGCGCGCCGCGGCGAAGCCGACCTCGAGGCGCGGGCCGGTGCCCCGCCGGGCGTGGAAGGTGACGCGGCGGCGGCCCTCGCCCTGCGCATCGATGGTCGGCGCCACCTCCGGATGAAGTCCATGCTGGGCGAGCGTCGTGACCAGGATATCGCGCTTCCAGGCGAGATAGGGGGCGCTGGCCCAGTGCTGCAGGGCGCAGCCGCCGCAGGTGCCGAAATGCGGGCAGGGCGGGGCGACGCGGTCGGGGCTCGGCGTGACGATGCGCGAGGCGATGACCCGCTCGGCCTCACCCTCGACCTCCACCACTTCGCCGGGCAGCGTGAGGGGCACGAACCGGTCGCCGGCGATGCCGTCGCCGCGATGGCCGACATGGGAGATGGTGAGACGGGTGGTCATGAGGTTCCGATCTTTGGCTCCCTGCACGAAAGTAGTGCGTCCTTCGAGGCTCGCCGTGGCTCGCACCTCAGGATGAGGACGGGAGTGAATGGCACTCCGGTGGCTTCAGATGCAATGGCCGGCGCTCAGTTCGTCCCAGATGCCTGGCAGCTCGCTCCTCATCCTGAGGCGCGAGGGCCCTGGCCCGAGCCTCGAAGGACGTACTTCGGCTGTGCCTTATGCCAACGACGGGTCAAGGCCGGCACCCGTGCATGAGGAATTCGCGGTTGCCGTCGCCGCCGGAAATCGGGCTGTCGATCATGCCGCCGATGCGCCAGCCGAAGCCTTCCGCCTCCGCCCTGATCCCGGCCACGGCCGCGTCGCGCGCGGCGTCATCCGTCACGATGCCGTTCTTGCCGACATGGCCGCGGCCGACCTCGAACTGCGGCTTGATGAGCGTGACGAGTTCGGCGTCGGGAGCGAGCAGGGCCGAGACCGCCGGCAGCACCAGCCTCAGGGAGATGAAGCTGACGTCGATGACGGCGAGATCGGGCCGGTCGGGCAGAGCGTCGGGTGTCAGGTGGCGGATGTCGGTGCCTTCCATCAGGGTGACGCGCGGATCATCGCGCAGGCTGGCGTGAAACTGGCCGCGGCCGGTATCGACCGCGAAGACATGCTTCGCGCCCTCGGTCAGCAGCACGTGGGTGAACCCGCCGGTCGAGGAGCCGACGTCGAGGCAGACCCTCCCGCCGGGGCGTACCATGAAGGCCTCCAGCGCCTTTGCCAGCTTCATGCCGCCGCGCGACACCCAGGGATGGGGCGCTTCCGCGACGATAGCGGCATTGGAGGGGATCTCTTCGGAGGCCTTGCGGACCGGCCTGCCGTCCGCGACCACGAGGCCGGCGGCAATCGCCGCCTGTGCTCGCGCGCGGCTTTCGAAATGGCCGCGCTCGACGAGAAGCAGGTCGGCGCGGCGCCGGGGCGTGGTCAAGCCCTCAGCGCCCCGGATGCAACGGTGACGACCTCGCGGCCCAGCGCCTCGAAGACCCTGGCGACGATGCCTTTCGCGTCGAGGCCCGCCTTCGCATACATGGCCTCGGGTTTGTCCTGGTCGAGATAGACGTCCGGCAGCACCATGGAGCGGACGCGGAAGGCGCCGTCCAGCAGGCCGCGGTCGGCCAGCGCATGAAGCACGAACGAGCCGAATCCGCCGATGGAGCCTTCCTCCACCGTGATCAGCACCTCGTGCTCGCGGGCGAGGCGGGTGACGAGATCGATGTCCAGCGGCTTGGCGAAGCGGGCGTCGGCCACGGTGGTCGACAGGCCGAGCGCGCCGAGATCCTCGGCCGCCTTCAGGCATTCGGCGAGACGGGTGCCGAGCGACAGGAGCGCGACGCGCGTTCCCTCGCGGACGATCCGCCCCTTGCCGATGGCGAGCGGCACGCCTTCCGCCGGCAGGTCGACGCCGACGCCCTCGCCGCGCGGATAGCGGAAGGCGATGGGGCCGTCGTCATAGGCCGCGGCGGTCGCGACCATGTGCATGAGTTCGGCCTCGTCGGCCGCCGCCATGATGGTCATGCCCGGCAGGCAGCCGAGATAGGCGACGTCGAAGGAGCCGGCATGGGTGGCGCCATCGGCGCCGACGAGGCCAGCGCGGTCGATGGGAAAGCGCACCGGAAGCCTCTGCAGGGCGACGTCGTGCACGACCTGGTCGTAGGCCCGCTGCAGGAAGGTCGAGTAGATGGCGCAGAAGGGCTTGTAGCCCTCCGTCGCAAGGCCCGCCGCAAAGGTCACGGCATGCTGCTCGGCGATGCCGACATCGAAGGTACGGGCGGGATAGATCGTCTCGAAGAGGTCGATACCGGTGCCGGAGGGCATGGCGGCGGTGATGGCGACGATCTTCTCGTCCTTCGCCGCCTCCCTGATCAGGCTCTCGCCGAACACCTTCGTATAGCTTGGCGCATTGGCCTTGGCCTTCACCTGCGTGCCGGTGACGACGTCGAACTTCGCCACCGCGTGGAGCTTGTCGGCGGTCTCCTCGGCGGGGGCGTAGCCCTTGCCCTTCTGGGTCACGACATGCACCAGGATCGGGCCGAAATCGGCGTCCCGGACGTTCTTCAACACGGGCAGCAGATGGTCGAGATTGTGCCCGTCGATGGGCCCGACATAATAGAAGCCGAGTTCCTCGAACAGCGTGCCGCCGGTGACGAAGCCGCGCGCATGCTCCACCGCGCGCGTCACGGTGCGGTCGATGGTCTTGCCGAGGTGCTTGGTCAGTTGCTTTCCGATGTCGCGCAGCCTGAGATAGGTCTTGCCCGAGGCGAGACGGGCCAGATAGGCGGACATGGCGCCGACCGGCGGGGCGATCGACATGTCGTTGTCGTTGAGGATGACGATCAGCCGCTCGTGGCGCGCGCCGGCGTTGTTCATCGCCTCATAGGCCATGCCGGCGGACATGGCGCCGTCGCCGATCACCGCGATCACATGGTTCTTCGCGCCGTCGAGATCGCGGGCGACCGCCATGCCGAGTCCCGCCGAGATCGAGGTCGAGGAATGGGCGGCGCCGAAGGGGTCGTATTCGCTCTCGGAGCGCTTAGTGAATCCCGAGAGGCCGCCGGCCTGGCGCAGCGTGCGGATGCGGTCGCGCCGGCCGGTGAGGATCTTGTGCGGATAGGCCTGGTGGCCGACGTCCCAGATGATGCGGTCGGATGGTGTGTCGAACACGTAGTGCAGCGCGGTCGTCAGTTCGATCACGCCGAGTCCGGCGCCGAGATGCCCCCCCGTCACCGAAACAGCGGAGATGGTCTCCGCCCGCAGTTCCGCGGCGACCTGCTTGATCTGATGTTCGGGCAATCTGCGGAGATCGGCGGGCAGGCGGATCGTGTCGAGAAGCGGCGTGCTGGGGCGTTCGGTCACTCGTGTCACCGGCTTGTGGCGGGACGGATCAATAGGGATCGCAGGGGTCCGAGGGGTACACCACCGGATGGGGTGGCGCAATGTGGCGTGGCCGGGAGGCCTCACCGGTGCAGGCGTGGTGTGCGGTCGCAGGCATTGTCTGCGGTGTCGTTTGTCATTATATGCAAAATTAAGAATATGAACACGGATCGGCATCCATGACCAAGACCTACCCCGAGATCACCAAGGCCCTGTCCGCCGGCCTGCGCGACCTGCGCAAAGAGGCCGGCGACACCATGGCGGGCTTCTCGACCATGACGCAGGCCGCCATGAAGGACGGCGCCGTCTCGAAGAAGACCAAGGAGTTCATCGCCCTGGCGCTGGGTGTCGCGGCCCGCTGCGACGGCTGCCTCGGCTATCACGCCGAGGCGCTGGTGAAGCTCGGCGCCACCCGCCAGGAGGTGGCCGAGGTGCTCGGCGTCGCCATCCAGATGGGCGGCGGCCCCTCGCTGATGTATGCGGCCGACGCCTACACGGCCTTCCTGCAGTTCGAGGAAAAGGCGCAGGCGCCCGCCTGACGCCTCACTCCGGCAGGGGGATGAACTCCTCTTCGTCCCCCGGCACGGTGTCGAAGCGCTTCTGCTTCCAGTCCTCCTTGGCCTGCTCCAGTCTTTCCTTCGACGACGAGACGAAGTTCCACCAGATGATGCGGGGCCCATCCATGGTCGCCCCGCCGCAGAGGATGAGCCGCGCCGGCGTCACGGCGGAGAGGGTGATGCGGTCGCCTGGCCTCAGCACCAGAAGCTGTCCCTCCCGGAAGATGTCGCCCTGCAGGTCGATCTCGCCGGAGACGACGTAGAGGCAGCGCTCTTCCGTGTCGGTATCGACCGGCAGCTTCGCCCCGGCCTCCAGAATGATGTCGCCGTAGATGGTCTCCCAGTTCTGCGTGACCGGCGAGGTCTCGCCATAGAGCGTGCCCATGACGACGCGGATCGTCTTGCCGTCGCCGCGGATGACGGGCAGCTCGCGTTCCTCGACATGCTCGAAGCCGGGCGTCGTCTCCTCGTGCGTCTTCGGCAGGGCGACCCAGCTCTGGATGCCGTGCAGCTTGTGGCCGGAGGCCTTGAGGGCAGGGTCGGTGCGCTCGGAATGGACGATGCCGCGACCGGCGGTCATCAGGTTCACCTCGCCGGGGCGGACCGGCAGGTAGGTGCCGAGCGAGTCGCGGTGCTGGATCTCGCCCTCGAAGAGATAGGTGACGGTGGACAGGCCAATATGGGGGTGAGGGCGCACGTCGATGCCGCCGCCATCCTTGAATTCGGCCGGACCCATGTGGTCGAAGAAGATGAAGGGGCCCACCATCCGCCGTTTGGCGAAGGGCAGGGCGCGGCGCACGGTGAAGCCGCCGATGTCGTGCGTCCGCGGCACGATGACCATGTCGATGGCGTCGCAGGCGAAGCTGTCGCCGGGGGCAGGATCGGGTGTCGGGGCAAAGGACATCGGAGGCTCCTCGGGGGCTGGAGAACGATGTCGGAAAGTCTAACCGAGGGAGAGCGCCAAGGCGACAGGCAGCGGGGCCGTGTGGGCTTGCGCCGCCGCAAGAAACCGGCAGGAGCCCGGTTCCCTGAATGCAGATGCCCGGGACCTGGCCCGGGCATCTGGTCGTCTCAGGTGATGGGGTGCATCAGACGTTCTTCGTCGCGCCGCCGTCGACGCGGATCTTCGACCCGGTGATGTAGGCGGCCTGCTCGGAGCAGAGGAAGGCGGCGGCGGCGCCGAATTCCGCGGCGGTACCGAGGCGGCCGGCCGGGATCGTGGCGATCGAGGCGGCCTGGATCTCGTCCATCGACTTGCCGCTGCGCTTGGAATTGGCCTCGTCCAGTTCCTTGATGCGGTCGGTGGCGATGCGGCCCGGCAGGATCATGTTGACGGTGACGTTGTCCTTGGCGACCTCGGTCGACAGCGTCTTCGACCAGCCGACGATGGTCGAGCGCAGGGCGTTCGACAGGGCAAGGTTCGGGATCGGGTTCTCGACGCCGGAGGACGCGACGGTGAGGATGCGGCCCCATTTGCGGGCGCGCATGCCCGGCAGGACCTTTGCGGTGATCTGGAACACCGGCTCCACCATCACCTTGAACATCTTAGCCCATTCTTCGGGGGCGACTTCGGTGGCCGGCTTGGCCGGCGGGCCGCCGGTGTTGTTCACGAGGATGTCGATCTGCCCGAGGGTCTTCTCGGCGAGCGCCACGATCTCCTCGACGGCGCCCTCGGCGCCGAGGTCGGCGGCGATGCCATAGGCCTTGCCCTTGCCGCGGGCGGTGATCGCCTCGGCATTGGCCTTGATGCGGTCGGCGGTGCGGCCGACGAGCATGACGGTCGCGCCTTCGGCGGCGAGCGCCTCCGCGATGCCGAGACCGAGGCCGCGGCTCGAGGCCAGAACCAGTGCTTTCTTGTCGGACAGGCCGAAATCCATGTCACCCTCCTTGGGATTGGGCGCGCAGACAAACCCGAAGCGCGGCCCGATGCAAGAGGACGGGTCGCGGGACAGATGAGCGCGGGCACGCGATGGCGACGGCTGGTGCGTGCGGGCTCAGTTGCGCTCGAAGCGCTCGCGCCAGATGCGCTCGCCGGCCAGACAGTCGACCTTCTGCGTCTGGGCGGGAACGATGCGAGGTCCGTCCGGCGCCGGCCAGGCGGGCAGGATCCCCGCCACCTCGAGCACCAGCTTGCGCCGGGTCGCCGTGACGAATTCCTCCGGCGTGGTGATCGCGATGACGAAGGAGCCGGGGCCGCCCACCACGCAGTCCTGATAGTAGGCGTCGAGGTTGGGAACATCGGCGTAGCGCGTGTTCCGGCGCGGCATGACGATGGGCAGGCCGTTGATCACGATGCCCTTGGCGAGGGCGTCGTCGCGGGCGATCTCGACATGCGGTCCGTTGTTGTTCGAACCGTCGCCGGACACGTCGATGACGCGCCGCATCGACCTCAGGCCGGACTTTTCAAGGAGGTCGACGCTTGCCTGGATGGCGCCGGAGATCGAGGTGCGGAAGGCGCGCCGGTAGGGCTTGGCCTCCAGCTCCGCGGCGAAGGCGCGGGCGCTCTCGGGGCCGTCGATGATGCGCCAGTCGATGACGACCTGCCGCTCGTGGTGGCCGGCCCATTCCAGATAGCTGACGGCGATCTTGCCGATCAGCCCCTTGCGGATGGCGTCGAGTACTTCCGGCGAGGTGATGGCCTTGATGTAGCCCTCGCGCTGGAGACGCTGTTCTTCCGGGTCCATCGAGTAGGAGATGTCGACCGCCAGGACGATCTGGACGTCGACCTCGCTCGCCGCCGAGCGGCCCTGGGCCAGTGCCGACGAATGCCAGCCCATGGCCAACAACACGACAAGGATCAATGCACGGACCATGAAAAACCCCGAGCAGTGTCTGAGAACGTCATCAGCCTGACACAGGGCGCGGGACGGGGGAACGCATGTTCGGCGAGGCACCGGCGGGGAAGGGCGACAGCCCCATCACGTTTGCGTGGGCGGCATCGGTTGCGAAGCCCGCACCATGCTTTATTCATGGCCCCATGAGTTCCGGGCGGTCCCGCACGGTCCGTCACAGTGCATCGAAGGGCCGGCTGCCGTGACCACACTCGTCATCTCCCACGCCAAGTGCCTCGAGCACCAGACGCCCTTCGGCCATCCCGAGCGCGCCGACCGCCTGCGCATGATCACCCACGTGCTCGAGCATGAGCGCTTCGCCGACCTCGCCCGCGACGAGGCGCCCGAGGCGCCGGTCGAGGCCATCCTGCGGGTTCATCCCCCGGAATTTGTCGAGAAGCTGGTCAACGCCACGCCCTTTGTCGGCCTGGTCCATGTCGACGGCGACACGACCCTGTCCCCCGGCTCCTACGAGGCGGCACTGCGCTCGGCCGGCGGCGGCCTCTTCGCCGTCGACGAGGTGATGACATCAAAGGTGGCCAATGCCTTCGTCGCCACGCGGCCTCCCGGCCACCATGCCGAGATGGCGACCGCCATGGGCTTCTGCCTGTTCAACAACGCCGCGATCGCGGCGCGCCACGCCCAGGCGAAATACGGCGCCGAGCGCGTCGCGATCATGGATTTCGATGTCCATCACGGCAACGGCACGCAGGACATCTTCTGGTCCGATCCGTCCGTCATGTACCTGTCGACGCACGAGATGCCGCTCTATCCCGGCACCGGCGCGCTGAACGAGACCGGCGCCCACAACCAGATCGTCAACGCGCCGCTTCGCGCCGGCGACGGCGGCGACCAGTTCCGCGAGGCGATGGACACGGTGATCCTGCCGCGTATGCGCGCCTTCCGGCCCGATCTCGTCATCATCTCCGCCGGCTTCGACGCGCATGAGCGCGACCCGCTCGCCAACATCAACCTGACCGAGGCGGATTTCGCCTGGGCGACCAAGCGGATGATGGAGGTCGCGGACGAGACCTGCGGTGGCCGCGTCGTCTCCCTGCTGGAGGGTGGCTATGACCTCGAAGGCCTCGGCCGTTCCGTCAGCGCCCATGTCATGGCATTGATGCGGGGCTGACCCGACGATTCGCCTGTCCGGAGTGCCCCATGAGCGACAAGAGCGCCGCCCCCCATGCCGATGTCGCGGCCCTCTCCTTCGAGAAGGCGCTGGGGGAACTCGAGCAGATCGTCCAGAAGCTGGAAGGCGGCAACGTGCCGCTCGAGGATTCCATCGCCATCTACGAGCGCGGCGAGGCGCTGAAGAAGCGCTGCGAGGCGCTGCTGCGCGACGCCGAGGCGCGGGTGCAGAAGATCACCCTGGCGGCGGATGGCTCGCCGGCGGGGGCGACGCCGCTCGATGCGGGGTGAGGGGCTGACCAACGGCTTGCGGAAGGGCGAGCGAGATGCAGAGGGCAGGGTGCATTCTGGCAGCCATCTGCCTTCTGCTTGCGCCAGTCTTCTTCTTGTGGGCGATCCAGACCGCTTGGATGAGCGCGCTTCCGGGTGCGGACAAAGCCGAGTTGGAATGGCGATTTGCTTGGCGATTGGGCGTGACAGTGTTCCTGGTCGGTCTTCCATTCGTCCTATGGGCATTTGTCCGCCTGCGCCGACGGAAGTAGCGCCGACCCCGCGATGGGCCCGCCACTCGGCGCATTAACGTTACGTCAAACATCTCTGTCCCGACCTCTGACAGCGCCTTAAGCTGTTGATAAGATTTGAACGTCGGCGTTCCGCGTCGATGGACGGGCTGGCCTGCCGCTGCCCGCCCCTGTTCCGCGTATCGAGGGTCAAGTTCCATGCGTATCACCCTGAAGGGCGCCGCCGTCGCCGCGGCCCTGTCGCTTGCCGCCGTCGTCGGCACCGCTCCCGCCGCCCATGCCAAGAAGCCGGTGATCATCGTCGCGGGCTCTGCCACCACCGTGAAATGGACCGCCGTCGGCATTATCGGCGTCGCCGGTATCCTCGTCACGTACGACATCATGCGCCGCTTCGGCTGCACCGGCGACTTCCTGCGCCTCGGCGGTCCGGGCTTCACCAGCCCGATCGGCAACCAGCCGATCATGCCGCCGCGTCGCTGCACGCCGCCGCGCTGAGCCTTCCGGAGGCGGCGCGCGTCAGCGCGCCGCTGTCCAGTTCACATCCCGGCACAGCAGGCGGCCGAGGATGCAGCCGCGCGTCGTCAGCCGGTCGCCGCTGGTGGTGATGGAGATGGCATAGCTGCGCCCGCGCTTCGGGTCGAAGGCGGTGCCCTCGAACTTGCCCTCGCCCTGGCGCGCCAGCGTCATGACGAGGCGGTCGCCGACCTCCTCGCCGCCGCTGGTGTCGCCGATCCACAGGTTGACGGCGCAGACCTTGTCGCCGCAGGGCGCGATGCGCACCCGCGCATTGCCGTCGCCGCGCAACCAGGTGCCGTCGATCGCATGGGCGCCGGCCGCGGTGACAGCCAGCATCCAGGCGGATGCCAGAAACGTCGTTAGAAGTCGCATGGGATCATCTCCGCCGATGGCCACAACCGGCTGGATACGACGATGGCGGGCATCTGGTTCGCTGAAACCGGCAACGCCGCCGGACGCTGCCCCCTTAACGCCCCTGCCCGAACCCGCTATAGCTCCGTCCTCCGGAGCCACTGATGAGCGAATCCGCCGACAAGCCGCAGCCGAAAGCCGTCTACGTCAAGTCCTACGGCTGCCAGATGAACGTCTATGACAGCCAGCGCATGGCCGACGTCATGGGCGCCGAGGGCTATCGCGAGGTGGCGACACCGGAGGAGGCCGACCTCATCCTGCTCAACACCTGCCACATCCGTGAGCGCGCCGCCGAGAAGGTCTATTCCGAGCTCGGCCGCATGCGCGTCATCAAGGAAGAGGCGAGGGCGGCCGGCCGCAAGGTCATGGTGGGCGTCGCGGGCTGCGTCGCGCAGGCCGAGGGCGAGGAGATCGTGAAGCGTGCGAAAGTCGTCGACCTCGTCGTCGGCCCGCAGAGCTATCACCGCCTGCCCGATCTCGTCGGCCGCGCCGCGGTGCGGCCCGGGGTCGTCGACACCGAGTTTCCGGTCGAGGACAAGTTCGGCGCGCTGCCGGCGGCGAGCGAGGCGAGGACCCGCTCGCGCGGCCTCACCGCCTTCGTCACGGTGCAGGAGGGCTGCGACAAGTTCTGCACCTTCTGCGTCGTGCCCTATACGCGCGGCGCCGAGGTCTCGCGGTCCGTCGCGCAGGTCCTCGCCGAAGTGGAAACGCTCACCGCGGCCGGCGTGCGCGAGGTCACCCTCCTCGGCCAGAACGTCAACGCCTATCACGGCATCGGGCCGGACGGGTCCGAATGGACGCTGGCGCGGATCCTGCGCCGCCTCGCCGACGTGCCGGGCATCGCGCGCCTGCGCTACACCACGAGCCACCCCCGCGAGATGTCCGACGACCTCGTCGAGGCGCATCGCGACCTGCCCGAACTCATGCCCTACCTGCACCTGCCCGTGCAGTCCGGCTCCTCGGCCGTGCTGAAGCGCATGAACCGCAAGCACACGCGCGACGACTATTTCCGCCTCGTCGACCGCGTCCGGCAGGCGCGCCCCGACATCGCGCTGACCTCCGACTTCATCGTCGGCTTCCCCGGCGAGACCGACGCCGATTTCGCCGACACGCTCGATCTCGTCCGCCGGGTCGGATTCGCGGCCGCCTACACCTTCTCCTATTCCTCGCGGCCCGGAACGCCCGGCGCCGAGATGGACGGGCACCTCGACGAGGGCCTGAAGACGGCGCGGCTGCATGAACTTCAGGCGCTGGTGACCGCCCAGCAGCACGCCTTCCAGGAGAGCCTCGTCGGCCGGACGGTCGATGTCCTCTTCGAAAAGGCCGGCCGCAAGCCCGGCCAGGTGGTCGGCCGCTCGCCCTATCTGTCACCGGTGCAGGTCATCGGACCGTCGTCTCTCATCGGCAGCATCGTCCCTGTCCGAATCACGGGAGCCAAGACAAACTCCCTGGATGGCGATCTCGTCGGGACGTCCCATATTCCGGCAGTGCATGCAGCAGAGTAAGTGGTCTCAACCCAGGACAAGAGGACGGCGCGGTTGAAAAATCCCAGCGGGGGCGGCTTCGGCCCGGATAGCGGACGCAACATTCCCTGGCTTGCGACGCATGACGACACGGCCGAGGCCGAGATCACCCTCTCCTTCGACGACAACCGCCTCGCCAGCCGCCTGTTCGGTCAGTACGACCAGAATCTCGCCTTCCTGGAGAAGCGGCTCGGAATCCGTGCCACGGCGCGCGGCAACCTGGTCAATCTCATCGGCCCCGCCGATCCCTGCGAGCAGGGCAAGGTTGTGCTGGAAAACCTCTACGCACGGCTCAAGAGCGGCCACGACGTCAATCTCGGCGATGTCGACGGCGCCATCCGCATGTCGACCTCTCAAGGGTCCCTGTTCGAGGCGGACGGCGCCCCGCGCCTCGGCCACGAGGAGATCGTCACGCGCAAGCGCACCGTTCGCGCCCGCACCCCGGCGCAGGACGCCTACATCCGCGCGCTGAAGCGCCACGAACTCGTCTTCGGCATCGGCCCGGCCGGCACCGGCAAGACCTGGCTCGCCGTCGCCCAGGCCGTCGCCCTGCTCGACAAGGGCATGGTGGATCGTCTCATCCTCACCCGGCCGGCGGTGGAGGCCGGCGAACGGCTCGGCTTCCTGCCCGGCGACATGAAGGAGAAGGTCGATCCCTATCTGCGTCCGATCTACGACGCGCTCTACGACCTGATGGACGCCCCGCGGGTCGAGCGCGGCATGCAGTCCGGCATGATCGAGATCGCGCCGCTCGCCTTCATGCGCGGCCGCACCCTGACCAATGCGGTGGTCATCCTCGATGAGGCGCAGAACACGACATCGATGCAGATGAAGATGTTCCTGACCCGTCTTGGCGAGAACTCGCGCATGATCATCACCGGCGACCCGACCCAGGTCGACCTGCCGCCGGGGATGAAATCGGGCCTGTCCGAGGCGCTGGATCTCCTCGACCCTGTCGAGGGCATCGCCCAGAGCTATTTCACCGAGGACGACGTGGTGCGCCACGAGCTCGTCGGCCGCATCGTCAAGGCCTACGAGGCTGCGACGCGCTCCGGCGAGCACACGGCGCCGCACATGCCGCGCCGCATGCGCGAGGCATGAGCGCAGGCCGTATCGAGGGGGCGGCGATCGTCACGGAGATCGCGATCCTCTCCGATCTCTGGGACGGGCTTCCGGAGGCCGAATCGGTCGTCCATCGGGCGGTGGACGCTGTCGCGGCGCGGGACGATGTTGCCGTGCCGGCCGATGCCGAGCTGTCGTTGGCGCTGGCCGACGACGCCGCCGTGCAGGCGCTCAACCGGGACTACCGGGCGAAGGACAAGCCGACCAATGTGCTGTCCTTTCCGGCCGCGCACGGGCCTTTGCTCGGCGACGTGATCATCGCCTGGGAGACCCTCATCCGCGAGGCCGCGGAGGAGGATTTGACCCCGGTCGATCACCTGACCCACTTGACGATCCATGGCCTCCTGCATCTTTTAGGCTATGATCACGAGACCGAAGCGGAAGCCCTGAGGATGGAGGCCCTTGAAACCTCGATCCTCGCGGGCCTCGGAATTCGCGATCCCCACGCGGCCGGGCGAGAGACGCCCGATGGAACCCATGCCCGACCCTAGCGACAGTCGATACCGAAGCACCGCGGCCGAGGCCGCTACCACGCCGAACCCCCAGGGCGGACAGCCTCCGGAACCTGGCAAGCCCGAACCCGAGCGCGGCGCCGACAGGCACGACCGCTGGGTCGACCGGCTCTTCTCCCGCCTGCGTCTGAGGTCAGGCACCTCCGCACGGCAGAACCTTGAGGACGTGCTGGAGGAAAATGCGCCCGCCGCAGCCGGCTTCACGCCGGAAGAGCGGTCGATGCTGCGCAACATCCTCGACCTGCGCGAAAGCCGGGTGAACGACCTCGCCCAGCCGCGCGCCGACATCATGGCCGTGCAGAAGGATACCTCCCTCGCCATCCTGATGCAGGCGTTCGAGGATGCCGGCCACACCCGGCTCGTCGTCTATGACGACACGCTCGACGACCCCGTCGGCATGGTCCACATCAAGGATCTGGTGAAACACCTGTTCGCCGAGGCGAAGAAGGCGACGCGCAAGCGCCGCACCCGCGGCAAGCCCGTCGAGGTGGCCGCGGAGACGGCGGTGGCCGAGGCGCCGAAGGTCGCGAACGGACTCGATCTCGGCGCCGTCGATCTCAATGTCGCCCTGTCGGCGACGCGCCTGATCCGGCCGATCCTGTTCGTCCCGCCCTCCATGCCGGCCATCGACCTGCTGGCGCGCATGCAGGCGACCCGCATCCAGCTCGCGCTTGTTGTGGACGAATATGGCGGCACAGACGGCCTCATCGCCATGGAGGACATCGTCGAGAGCATCGTCGGCGACATCGAGGACGAGCACGACGTCGACACTGCCCGCACCATCTCGCAGATGGCCGATGGCGCCTATATCGCCGACGCGCGCGCCACGCTCGACGAGGTTCGCGACATGCTCGGCCCCGAGTTCGAGCCGGGCGAGGAGATCAGCGAGGAGGTCGACACGCTCGGCGGCTACCTGACCGTCCTGGCCGGCCATGTGCCCGTCCGCGGCGAACTGGTCGCAGGTCCCGGCGAACTCGAGTTCGAGATCATCGACGCCGATCCGCGGCGGGTAAAACGCGTCAAGATCACCCGTGGCCGCGGCCTCATCAGCCGGCCGGCAGCGCGCGGGCGACGCAAGGACGAGGAAGAGCAGTCGGCCGCCGCCGCCGTGGCATCGACTCCGCCGGGCGCCCCCGCCCCCATGGCCGTGGCGGCCGCCTCGGCGCAGGGCTTGCCGGCGCCGGCGGTGCAGAGCGGGACGCCAGCGCCGGTCGGCCAGGTCGACAAGGCGGGCTGAACGGCCCGCCGCTTGACCCGGAAGGCCGGCTGACCGACACGCAATCCATGAGCCGGTTCCCCGACGATTCGCCAGGCATCCAGAAGGGCGCGGCGCCGTGACGATCCGCGACGTCGCGCGCGCGGTGATTCTCGCCTGGGGGTGGAAGCGGACGGGCATCGCCTTCGGCGCCGGGGCCCTCGGCGCCCTCGCCATGCCGCCCTTCGGCGCCTTTCCCGTTCTGGCGATCAGCTTCCCGCTTCTCGTCTGGCTTCTCGACGGCGCCGCGGCCGCCGGCGGCGGCTGGCGCACGATCCTCGCCGCCGGCCGGACCGGCTGGTGGTTCGGCTTCGGCTATCACCTCGCCGGCCTCTGGTGGATCGGCTCGGCCTTCCTGGTGGAAGCCGACAGGTTCGCCTGGCTGCTGCCGGCCGCCGTGACGCTGCTGCCCGCCGGGCTTGCCCTGTTCACAGCCCTCGGGGCGATGCTGGCGCGCCTTCTCTGGCGACCTGGCGCCCGCCGCATCGTGGCGCTGGCGCTCGGCCTCATGGTGGCCGAGTTCCTGCGCGGGACCCTGCTCACGGGCTTCCCCTGGAACCTCTACGGCTATGCGCTGACGCAATATCTCTGGCTGGCCCAGGGCGCCGCCATCGTCGGCGTCTATGGGCTGACGCTGGTGACCGTTCTGGTCTTCGCCAGCCCGACGGTCCTCGGCGACGAGGATGCGGCCCCGACCGCCCGCTGGGCGGTGCCGGCGGGCGCGGTCCTCTCGCTCATGTGCCTCGCCCTGTTCGGCGGCTGGCGCGTCTCGACCACCGAGATCGCCTTCGTTCCCGGTGTGAAGCTCCGCATCGTCCAGCCGGATATTCCGCAGGACCAGCGCTTCCGGCCCGAGGCGCGCGACGCGATCCTTGCCCGCTACGCCGAACTCTCCGACAAGCCGACCTCGCCGGAGCGATCCGGCATTCGCGACGTCACCCACGTGATCTGGCCGGAATCGGCCTTTCCCTTCTTCCTCATCTGGGACCGGGAGGCGCTGTCGAAGATCGCCGACCTGATCCCGCCGGGGGTCACCCTGATCACCGGAGCGGCCCGGCCCGACGAGCCCCTTCCCGGCAGGCGCGACCCCCGCGTCTTCAATTCCGCCTACGTCATCGACCACGAGGGCGTCATCGGCGAGACCTACGACAAGGTTCACCTCGTCCCCTTCGGCGAGTATCTGCCGTTTCACGACCGCCTCGAAGCCCTGGGGCTGGAAGCGATCACCCGCCAGCGGGGCGGCTTCTCGGCCGGCGACCGGCGACGGACCCTTTTGGTTCCCGGCGCTCCGCCCGTCGGTATCCTGATCTGCTACGAGGTGATCTTTCCCGGCGCGGTAACCGCGGCGGACCAGCGCCCGCAATGGCTCCTGAACGTCACCAACGACGCCTGGTTCGGCGTCACTCCGGGCCCCTACCAGCACATGCACCAGACCGCGGTCCGGGCGGTCGAAGAGGGGCTTCCCGTCGTCCGCGCCGCCAACAACGGCATCTCTGCCGTCGTCGATCCGACCGGCCGCGTCCTGCGGTCACTGCCGCTGGGAGCGCGCGACGTGCTCGACGCGGACCTGCCGAAGGCCCTGCCGCGAACCGTATTCGCGCGCGCCGGTCACTTTCCGCTCGGCGTCGCCTGTGCCGGCCTCCTGCTGCTTCTTCTCCGCTCCGGACGGCGCGCGAGCAGACATCCCTTGTGACAAGGTGGCAGCCGTCAATTTACTTGTAACGATCTGGACAATTGGCCATAAGCTGATCAATTGGTGTTCCCCGGCGCACTTGATGGGCTATAGTGCGGATCGCATGGTGCAATATTGAGGCTCGCGCGGGGAAGCGGGAACTGCCACTCTTTGGGAGGGATGTCCGTGGGTCTGGTGAACGCGTGCGGAGGCACGGAGAGTCTTTGATGGTTGTAAAAAAGTCCCCGAACCCGATCGACAAGCACGTTGGCAGCCGCGTCCGAATGCGCCGGATGATGTTGGGAATGAGTCAGGAAAAGCTGGGCGAACGCTTGGCCCTGACGTTCCAGCAGGTGCAGAAATACGAGAAGGGCACGAATCGCATCGGCGCGAGCCGATTGCAGCAGATCGCCGCCATCCTCTCGGTTCCCGTCTCCTTCTTCTTCGAGGGCGCTCCCTCCGGTGAGCCGGCCCCGGAAGGCGGCTTCTCCGATGTCGGCGCTGCCTCCTACGTCGCCGATTTCCTGTCGACCAGCGAGGGCCTCTCGCTCAACCGGGCCTTTATCCGGATCAAGAACCCCAAGGTGCGCCGCAAGATCGTCGATCTCGTTACCGCCATCGCGGGTGACGAGGACGAGCCGGTCTGACCGGACGACGATGATCCTCCGTCGGCAATTCGGCGTCAGTCGTTCTTTTTCGCGAACGAATCGGCCTTTTTGCCATATTCGGACTTGACCGCCGAACAAGCTGTTGCCAGAACCCTCGCCGGTTTGGGTGTCGCGCCCCTTGTGCGTCCCCCGGCAGCCGCGCCGCTTTCCGGCGTGCGGATGTTCAAATCCGGTTCATGGTGCCACCGATAACGACGGCGCCTCGCCCCGCGATCCCCGTGGGCCTTTGCTTCTGGAGGACGTTTCGTGTCCCGCAGTTCCTACCTCTTCACGTCGGAATCCGTGTCCGAAGGCCATCCGGACAAGGTCTGCGACCGCATCTCCGACGAGATCGTCGATCTGGTCTTCAAGGAAGCGGCCAAGGCAGGCGTTCCCGCCTCCTCCGTCCGCATTGCGGCCGAGACGCTGGCGACCACCAACCGCGTCGTCATCGCCGGCGAGGTCCGCGTGCCGGATTCGCTGCTGAAGAAGGGCAAGGACGGCAAGGTCGTGAAGGATGCCCATGGCAACCCGCTGGTGAACCCGTCCAAGTTCAAGTCGGCGGCGCGCAAGGCGATCAAGGCGATCGGCTACGAGCAGGCCGGTTTCCACTGGAAGACGGCCAAGATCGACGTCCTGCTGCACTCCCAGTCGGCGGACATCGCCCAGGGTGTCGACGAGGCCGGCAACAAGGACGTCGGCGCGGGCGACCAGGGCATCATGTTCGGCTATGCCTGCCGCGAGACGCCGGAACTGATGCCGGCGCCGATCTACTACGCCCACAAGATCCTCGAGAACCTCACCCGGTACCGCAAGGCCGGCGAGCGCGGCTGCGAGAAGCTCGGGCCCGACGCCAAGAGCCAGGTCACCATCCGCTACGAGAACGGCAAGCCGGCCGCGGTCACCCAGATCGTGCTGTCGACCCAGCATCTCGACGAGAAGCTGACCTCCAAGGACGTCCAGAAGATCGTCGAGCCGGTGATCCGCGAGACCCTGAACGGCATCGAGATCGCCAAGGACTGCAAGTGGTGGATCAACCCCACCGGCAAGTTCGTCATCGGCGGTCCGGACGGCGACGCTGGCCTCACCGGCCGCAAGATCATCGTCGACACCTACGGCGGCGCGGCCCCGCACGGCGGCGGCGCCTTCTCCGGCAAGGACCCGACCAAGGTTGACCGCTCGGCCGCCTACGCCGCGCGCTACCTCGCCAAGAACGTGGTCGCCGCCAAGCTCGCCGAGCGCTGCACCATCCAGCTGTCCTACGCCATCGGCGTCGCCAAGCCGCTGTCGATCTATGTCGACCTGCACGGCACGGCCAAGGCCGGCGTCGACGAGGCCAAGGTGGAGAAGGCCCTGGCCGAGGTCATGGACCTCTCGCCGCGCGGCATCCGCGAGCACCTCGGCCTCAACAAGGCCATCTATGCCCGCACCTCCGCCTACGGCCATTTCGGTCGCAAGGCCGGCCGCGACGGCAGCTTCTCCTGGGAGAAGACCGACCTCGTCGCCAAGCTGAAGGAAGCCGTCGCCTGAGGCGACGGTCCACCGTGTTGAAAGGGAAGGGGGCCTCGGCCCCCTTTTCTCGTCTCGGGGACTTGCCAGGCATCGGGCCCGCGTCGATGAAGCGAGCCTCGACGGACGCATCTGGCCGATGCAGGTCAATTTTCCAAGTGCCATGCGAACACCGATCTCTGCCATGACCGACGACAAGCGCCTCGCGGGGCAGGGCTCCTTCTTCGGGCGGCGCAAGGGCAAGGCCCTGCGCCCGCACCAGGCCGACCTGTTCGAGACGCTGCTGCCGCGCCTTCGGGTCGATCCCTCCCGGCCCTGCGATCTCGCCGGGCTCTTTCTCCGGCCGCTCGACGGTTATGTGCTGGAAATCGGCTTCGGCGGCGGCGAGCACCTGGTGCGCGAGGCAACCGCCCATCCCCATCTCGGTTTCGTTGGCGTCGAGCCCTTCGTCAACGGCATGGCCAAGGTGCTGGCCGAGATCGAGCGCGGCACCATCGACAATGTCCGCCTGCATACCGAGGACGCGGGCGTCCTCCTGCCCTGGTTCCCGGATGCCTCGCTCGACATCGTCTACCTGCTCTACCCCGATCCCTGGCCGAAGACGCGGCACCACAAGCGCCGCTTCGTGTCGGACGAAACGATCCGCCAGTTCGCCCGCATCCTGAAGCCTGGGGGAGAGTTCCGCTTCGCCACCGACATCGACCACTACGCCGCCTGGACGCTGGAGCGCCTGTTGCGTTCGACCGATTTCACCTTCGCAGCCCGGACCGCCGCAGACTGGACGACACCCTGGCCCAACTGGCAGTCGACCCGCTACGAGGCCAAGGCCCTGCGGGAAGGCCGCACGCCCTGCTACCTCACCTTCCGGCGGGCGTAAGAGCCGCAGGGCTGCGCTGCACCGCGCCCATTGGCGTTCCCGGGCCGGGCCGATAGCCTTTGCGCCATCTCCCGTCGCCCCTCGCGAGGAATGCCATGGCCGTCATCGACCGTATCGCCGCCTTTCACCCCGAGATGACGGAATGGCGCCGCGACTTCCACGCCCATCCCGAGATCGGCTTCGAGGAGGTGCGTACCTCCGGCATCGTTGCCGAGAAGCTGGAATCCTGGGGCATCGAGGTGCATCGCGGCTTCGGCAAGACCGGCATCATGGGCGTCATCCACGGCCGGCCCGGCAACCGCAAGATCGGCCTGCGCGCCGACATGGACGCGCTGCCCATGCCCGAGCTCAACGATCATCTGCCCTACAAGAGCACCTACGAGAACCGCATGCACGCCTGCGGCCATGACGGCCACACCACCATGCTGCTGGGCGCTGCCCGCTATCTCGCCGAGACGCGCAACTTCTCGGGCACGGTGCATCTCATTTTCCAGCCGGCGGAAGAGGGCCTCACCGGCGCCGCCGAGATGCTGCGCGACGGCCTGTTCGAGAAGTTCCCCTGCGATCAGGTCTACGGCATTCACAATGCCTGGGACCTGCCGCTCGGCACCGCGGCCATCCGCCCCGGCACGGTGCTGGCCGCCGTCGACTACTTCACCATCACGGTGAAGGGCCGCTCCAGCCACGCGGCGCAGCCGCATCGCGGCCTCGACCCGCTGCCCTGCGCCGTGCAGATCTACGGCGCGCTGCAGAGCCTCGTCAGCCGGCGCATGGACCCGCACGACACCGTCGTCCTCTCCATCGGCATGTTCCACGCGGGAACCTCGCAGATCGTCATCCCCGAGACGGTGACCATGTCAGGGACCATCCGCACGCTGAAGCCCGCCACCCGCACGGCAATGGACGAACTGTTCCACCAGACGGTGAACGGGCTCTGCGCCGCCCACGGGGTGGAACTCATCCTCGACTACAAACGCTCCTACCCGCCGACCATCAACACGGCGGAGGAGGCCTCCGCCTTCGAGGCTGCGGCGCGCGACGTTGTCGGCGACGACCTCATCAAGACGGACCTGCCCTCGCTCACCGCCGGCGAAGACTTCGCCTACTACCTGGAGAAGGCCCCCGGCGCCTTCATGCTGCTGGGACAGGTGACCGAGACGCACAAGGCCGTGCCGGTCCACAACGGCCACTACGACTTCAACGACGATCTGCTGCCGATCGGCGCCAGCTGCTTCGCCCGTCTGGTGGAGCAGCAATTGTCGGGGGTGTGAGGGGGGGCGCTAGCGGAAGTGCTTCGACAGCTTCAGCCCCTGGGCCTGGTAGTTCGACCCGACCTGCCCGTAGAGGCTGCGCGGCCGCTCGGTCATGCGTTCATATACGAGCCGCGCCACGATCTGCCCGTGCTCGAGTATGAAGGGCACCTCGCGCGAGCGAACCTCCAGCACGGCCCGGGCGCCGCGCCCGCCGGCCGAGGAATGGCCGAAGCCGGGGTCGAAGAAGCCGGCATAGTGGGCGCGGAACTCGCCCACCAGCGGATCAAATGGCAGCATCTCCGCCGCATAGTCCGGCGGCACCACGACGGCCTCCTTGGAGGCGAGGATGTAGAACTCGTCGGGGTCGAGGATCATCTCGCCCTTGCCGCGCTCCTGGATCGGCTCCCAGAAGTCGAGCACGTCGTGCGCCGCCTTCTTGTCGACGTCGATGACGCTGGAATGGCGCTTGGCGCGGTAGCCGAGGAGCCCGCCCCAGGCCTCGCCTCGGAGGTCGATCGACACCGCGATGCCGACCGGCCCCACCACAGGCGCGCCGGTATCGACGAGGCGCTCGCTCTCCTGCAGCGCGTTGAGGTCGTCGAGGCCGAGCTCGGCCTTGCCGCGGCGGAAGCGCATCTGCGACAGGCGCGAGCCGGTGCGCACGAGGATCGGGAAGGTCTGCGGTGAGATCTCCAGATAGAGCGGCCCCTCGTAGTCGGCGGGGATCGTGTCGAAGGCCTGGGCCCGGTCGAGGATGACCCGGGTGAAGACGTCGAGGCGGCCGGTCGAGCTTTTCGGGTTGGCGGTGGCCGCGATCCCGTCGCGCAGCGCCAGCCCTTCCAGGAGCTCGACGAGATAGACACAGCCGGTTTCCAGCACTGCCCCCCGCGTCAGGTCGAACTCGTGCAGCGCGAGGGACTGCAGGCGGTCCGCCACGGTCGTCGCGGGACCCGGCAGGAAGCTCGCGCGGATGCGGTAGGCGCGCGTCCCGAGCCTGAGGTCGAGCGAGGCCGGCTGCACCTGGTCGGCCTCGAGCGCGCGGGCGATGCGGATGGCGCCGCGCGCCACCAGATCGTCGATGGCCTGCGACGGCAGAATCCCCTGATCCGTATCACCCAGCATGCGGCCAAACTCCGACGAACGAATCGTTCGTCAAAACGAACAAAACACTTGACGCGTTCTCCCCGCCGCCCTACCACGCTCGCCACGACGTGGAGATTTGGCCGGCCGGCTTGCGAACCACGCTAAACAATTCGCTAAAAGGCCGGGCGCGCGGGATCAACCCGGCCTCGGCTTTTGCCGGGCCGGGTTCTGTTTTTTCGGGGGACAAGTCCCCCCGGACTGCGACGCGAGGACGAGCCGATGAAGAAGCCCTTTGACCCCACCCGCGTCCGGCCGGCGACGCGCCTCGTCCACGGCGGCACGATCCGGTCCGAGTTCGGCGAGACCTCGGAGGCGCTGTTCCTGACCCAGGGCCATGTCTACGAGTCGGCCGAGCAGGCCGAGGCGCGCTTCAAGGGCACGGACGCCGGCTTCATCTACGCCCGCTTCTCCAACCCGACGGTGCAGATGTTCGAGGACCGCATGGCGCTCCTCGAAGGCGCGGAAGCCGCCAAGGCGACCGCCACCGGCATGGCTGCGGTCAATGCCGCCATGTTCGGCCAGCTCTCGGCCGGCGACCACGTGGTGGCCTGCAAGGCGCTGTTCGGCTCCTGCCGCTATATCATCGAGACGCTGCTGCCGCGCTTCGGCGTCCAGTCGACCCTCGTCGACGGCGCCGACCTCGCCCAGTGGGAGGCGGCGGTGAGGCCCAACACCAAGGTCTTCTTCCTCGAGAGCCCGACCAACCCGACCCTTGAGGTCTATGACATCGCCGCGATCTGCGTGATTGCGAAGAAGACCGGCATCAAGGTGACCGTCGACAACGTCTTCGCCACCCCGATGATGCAGAGCCCGCTGCAGCTCGGCGCCGACTGCGTGGTCTATTCCACGACCAAGCACATCGATGGTCAGGGCCGCTGCCTCGGTGGCGTCATCCTCGGCTCGAAGCAATTTATCCAGGACAATGTCTACCAGTATCTGCGCCAGACCGGCCCGGCCATGAGCCCGTTCAACGCCTGGGTGGTGCTGAAGAGCCTGGAGACGCTGCCGCTGCGCGTCGAGCGCCAGGCGCAGAGCGCGGCCAAGGTGGCCGACGCACTCGCCGGGCTGCCGGGCGTGACGAAGGTCATCTATCCCGGCCGCAAGGACCATCCGCAATACGAACTCGCCCAGCGCCAGATGCGCGGCGGCTCGACGCTGGTGGCCTTCGAGGTCGAGGGCGGCAAGGCCGGCGCCTTCCGTGTCGCCAACGCCCTGAACATCATCAGGATCTCCAACAATCTCGGCGATGCGAAGAGCCTCATCACCCATCCGCCGACGACCACGCATGACCGCTTCACGCCGGCCGAGAAGCTGGAGATGGGCATCACCGACGGCCTGCTGCGCCTGTCCGTCGGCCTGGAGGATGCCGACGACCTGATCGACGACCTCGCCCAGGCACTGAAGACGCTGGAATGGCCGGTGGATGCGAAGATCGTGCGGCTGTGAGGGCGGCGGCGCGAGCCCGTTGACGCACGAGGCGCCGGAAGGCGCCTCGGCGCCCTTGCCGGCTCCGCCATCCGGTGCCAAACACGGGGCCATGTCGCTCCTCGCCATCGTCTCGCGCCTCGCCCGTCCGGTTCTCCTCTCCACCGATCCGGAAACCGGGCACAACCTTGCCATCGCCGCGCTGAAGTCCCTGCCGATCCCCGCCTGCGGGGCCGATGACAGGCGCCTCGCCGTTTCGGCCTTCGGTCTTGCCTTCCCCAATCCGATCGGGCTCGCCGCAGGCTTCGACAAGAATGCCGAGGTGCCCGACGCGGCGCTGAGGCTCGGCTTCGGCTTCGTCGAGGTCGGCGGCGTGACGCCGAAGCCGCAGCCCGGCAATCCGAAGCCGCGCGTCTTCCGCCTCGTGCCGGACGAGGCCGTGATCAACCGCTATGGCCTGAACTCCGACGGCGTCGACGCGGTCGCCCGCCGTCTCGCGGCGCGCGCCCGTCGCTCTGGCATCGTCGGCGTCAACATCGGGCCGAACAAGGAGTCGGTGGATCGCGTCGCCGACTACGGCCTGCTGGTCGAGCGCCTCGGCCCCCACGTCTCCTATCTCTCGGTCAATGTCTCCTCGCCCAACACGCCGGGCCTGCGCGACCTGCAGCAGGCGAGCTTCCTCGACGAGGTTCTCGCCCGCTGCATCGAGGCGCGCGACAAGGCGGCGCCGGGCAGGCCCATCCTCGTCAAGATCGCGCCGGACCTCAGCCTCGACGGCCTCGACGACATGGTGAGGGTCAGCCGCCAGCGCGGCATCGACGGGATGATCGTCTCCAACACCACCATCGACCGTCCCGCCAGCCTGAAGGACCAGGCGACGGCGAAGCAGGCGGGTGGCCTGTCGGGCAGGCCGCTCTTCGACAGGTCGACGAAGATGCTCGCCGAGACCTTCCGCCGTGTCGAAGGCCAGTTCCCGCTGATCGGCGTCGGCGGTATCGCCTCGGCCGAGGACGCCTATGCCAAGATCGCCGCCGGGGCGACGCTGGTGCAGCTCTATTCGGCGATGGTGTTCAAGGGGTTCGGCCTGATCGGCGAGATCAGCGAGGGACTGACGGCCCGTCTCGCCCGCGACCGGCTGGCGTCCGTCGCCGATCTCGTCGGCACGTCGAACGCCGACTGGCGCCTCACCTGAAGGTCGCGCGCATCAGGCCGGGCAGCACCAGCCCCTGATAGAGCCCGCGCACGGCCTGCAGGATCAGGAATGCGATCCACAGCCCGTCATTGCCGTAGCCCCTGAGAAGCCACCACGCCGCGATGAAGGTCGCCATCGCCGCGACCATGCAGTTGCGCATGGCGACCGTCCATGTGGCGCCGATGAACACACCGTCGAACAGGAAGGCCATCACGCCGGTGAACGGCGTCAGCGCCATGTAGGGCAGGTAGCGCCGCGCCTCGTCGCGCACGGCCTGCGAGGTCGTGACGAAGTCGATCGCATGACCGCCGCCGGCGAAGAAGGCGGCGGAGGCGAGGGTTCCGAAGACCACCGCCCAGAGGGCCGACAGCCACACGGCGCGGCGGAAAGCCGTTTCGTCCCGCGCCCCGACCGCCTGTCCGCCGAGCTGCTCGGCGGATGTGGCGAAGCCGTCGAGAAAGAAGGCGGCGATGCCGACGAAGTTCATCAGGATGGCATTGGCCGCCAGCACCGTGTCGCCGCCGACCGCCCCCTGCCGTGTGAAGAAGGCGAAGGAGCCGACCAGCGCCGCCGTGCGGATCATGATGTCGCGGTTGATGGCGATGGTGCGGACGATGCGCTGCCGGTCGAGGATCACCGATCGTGGCACCGCGAAGCGCCAGCCGAGCGAGGCCATGACGATGACGAGGCCCGCGACCGCGCCGCCATATTCGGCCAGCGCGTTGGCGGTCGCCGCGCCCGGGATGCCGAGGCCGAGCACGGAGACGAACAGCACCGTCATTCCCATGTTGGCGACATTGATGACGATCTGCAGCACCAGCCCGGTCATCGTCCGCGCCTGGCCGATGAGCCAGCCGAGAATGGCGAAGTTGATGAACACCGCCGGCGCCGACAGGAGCCGGATCGAGACATAGGTGTCGGCGGCGATTGTCACGGCCTCCGACGCGCCCATCGCCTTGAAGAACAGCCAGAGCAGCGGGCGTTGCAGCACGATGAGCGCGACACCGCAGGCGACGGCGAGCAGCAGGGCGCGAGCGATGACGGCGCGCCGCTCGATGTCGTCGGCGCGGCCGAGCGCCTGCGCCGTCAGCCCGATCGTGCCCATGCGCAGGAAGGCGAAGGCCCAGAAGATCACGTCGATGATGACGGCGCCGAGCGCCACCGCGGCCAGCGCCGTGGCGTCGCCCAGCCTGCCGATGGCGGTGGCGCTGACGATGCCGAGCAGCGGCGTCGTCATATGGGCGAAGATCATCGGCACGGCGATGGCGAGCACGCGGCGATGGCTGACGACGGGGGAAGCCGGGATGGGGAGGGTGTGGGTCACGCTCTCCTTCTAGCTTCGGGCGGGCCGCCAAATCCAGCGCGCGCAATGACAATTCCGGCAGTCAGCCTTCCAGCTCTGGCGATCCTCGTTTTTGAATTCCGGATGTGGGTCCATCTGGCGGTCGAATTTGCGCAGGCGCGCAGAGGGAGCGGCCGACAGCGTCGCAACGGCCATATTTTTGACGCCGATATCGAGCCGGATGTGAACGCTCACGCCTCTACCAGAGCATCAGAGCGAGCGTCATGAAGTACATCGCGCTGGCAGCCGTGATCGCCGTCGTGCTTCTCCAGGCGACAGGTTCGATTCCGCGGTCGAGCGTCGGCGGGTCGCTGGTGATCGGGCTGGCATTCATCGTCGCCGCACTGGCTGTCGGGATCCACGAGGCGTGGACGGAAAAGCGAGGGGTGGTCGGCTGGATCGTCAACCTCGTCGTCTCGTTCGTCGGCGCACTTGCGGGCGCCAACCTCGGCGGCATGGCCGTGGTGGTGATCTTCGTGTTCCTGAATCAGATCATGCTGGTGAATTTGCGTGGGTCTTCGCTGGCGGACCAGGGGTCTCCCCTGATGGAAGTCGCTCTTGCGGGCGTGATGCTCGCAGCGCTGCTGGGATCGTGGGGCGCGCTCAAGCTCGTGAATCGGTGGCGATGACGGTGCCGAACAGCAGCGGCATCACATGGGCGAAGATCATCGGCGCGGCGATGGCGAGCACTCCCTTCGGAAGTGGACGGGCGAGGGGCAAACAGGAGGGCGAGTCGCCGCCCTACCCCGCGTGCCCGGCCTCCCAGCCCAGCATGGCCTGCTTGCGCGTCAGGCCCCAGTGATAGCCCGTCAGCGCACCGGAGCGTCCGAGCACCCGGTGGCAGGGCACGACGAAGGAAATGGGGTTCTTGCCGACCGCAGCCCCGACCGCGCGCGCGGCCGTCGGCCTGCCGATGTGGCTGGCGATGGTCGAGTAGGTCGTCGCCTTGCCCATGGGGATGCGCAGCAATGTCTCCCAGACCCGCACCTCGAAATCCGTGCCGATGAGGCAGACGCGGAGCGGCCGGTCGCCGGCCCAGGCCTCCGGGTCGAAGACGCGTCGGGCCAGCGGCGCCGTTGCCGCGGTATCCTCGACGAAGATCGCCTTCGGCCAGCGCCCCTTCATGTCGGCCAGCGCCGAGGGCTCGCCGCCGCCGTCGCAGAAGCCGAGGCCGGCGAGGCCCCTGTCGGTCGCCACCACGATGGCCAGGCCGAAGGGGGAGGGGTGGAAGCCGTAGCGCATGGTCAGGCTCTCGCCGCCCGACTTGAACTCGCCCGGAGACATGGCCTCGTGGGTGACGAAGAGGTCGTGCAGCCGCCCGGGGCCGGAGTAGCCGACCTCGTAGGCCGTATCGAGAACGGTCGCCTCGTCGCGCAGCAGGGCGCGGGCGGCATCCAGCGTGATGGCCTGCAGGAAATCCTTCGGCGTCAGCCCCGCCCAGCGGCGGAACAGGTGATGAAGATGGCCGGGGGACAGGCCGACATGGCCGGCCATCTCCTCCACCGTCGGCTGGCGGCGCCAATGGTCGGTGATGAAGGCGAGCGTGCGGCGGACGATCTCGTAGTCGTCGGCGGCCTCGGCAAGCCGGATCGGCGTGCCATGTTTCTCGAGCTGGACGATATTCAGCATGGGGGCGGCTCCCGGGCGGTGACATGCACGCAATGTGGCCTGTCGCGGGGAGGGCAGCCACCCGATTCCTGCGGGTGAACGACCTATTCCCTGATGTCCGCGACCCGCCCGCCGCTGATCCTCACCAGTTCGGCGAAGCCGGTGCGGAAGATGGCATTGGGCGCCCCCGCGGCCGCCCAGATCGGGTCGAGGGCAGCGAGGTCCTCGTCGATCAGCACCGTCGGCGCCGTCAGGTGCCCCACGGGCGAGACGCCGCCGATGGCGAAGCCGGTCACCTGGCGCACCCATGCCGCGTCCGGTCGCGCCA
The DNA here is from genome assembly GCF_053471285.1 of Phreatobacter aquiterrae. Classification (NCBI taxonomy): domain Bacteria; kingdom Pseudomonadati; phylum Pseudomonadota; class Alphaproteobacteria; order Hyphomicrobiales; family Phreatobacteraceae; genus Phreatobacter; species Phreatobacter aquiterrae. The sequence continues at coordinate 98,145 of NZ_JBJPHW010000014.1, forward strand.
CGGGCGCCGCGATCTCCGCCGCCACCTTGGCGGCATCGATGCGGTTGGCCCCGGAGGCGACCACCAGGACCGGCGTGTCGCCGGCGCGGAACAGGATGGACTTGGCGATCTGCGCCACCTCGCAGCCGACGGCGGCGGCGGCTTCGGACGCTGTGCGGGTGCTGTCAGGAAAGGTGACGATATCGTCGGGGTGACCCTTTGACCTCAGCGCCTCTCTAACGCGATCGACCGATCCGGCCATGCCTTGCTACCTGTTGCTGTTGGAGAACGTTAGTCGAACCGCGTGCGCGTCGGTCCGCGGCGCGCCTCATCGAGGGCAAGCCGCAGCGCCCTGCCGAAGCCCTCGCGTTCGATGGGAGGCAGGAAGGTCGCGATGTCGAGGCGGCGCCGGCCCTCGTCGAGGGTCAGCGTCAGAACCTGACCGTCCTCCTCGTCGCGCGTCTGGGCGAGGCGTGTCCAGGCGGGATTGAACCGCCACTCGCGGGCGCGTCCGTGCCAGCTCACCTTGCGGATGCGGATCTCGCTCGGCGTGACGATGACCTCCTCGAAGGCGCGCGCATGGCGATAGTTGGCGCGGAAGGCAAGGAAGATGATCAGCACGTCGAGCCCGAGGAATGGCACGACGGGCCACGCGCCGACGGCGGCGAAAACCACCCCGCCGACGAGATTGACGGCCCCCACCGCCGCCATGATGGCGATGAAGCCGGGCCAACCCATCGAGCGGTGCGGCGTCAGGATGGCCGCGAACAGGGGGGAGCCCGGAGGCTCCTCCACAGCGCTCGCCCGCATCGTCGCGTTCATGTTGCCGGGGTTCATGACCTCGGACTATACGACGGACATGCGCGCCCCGACCACTGCCAGACCGTCAAACCGCAAGTCCGCGTCGACGGTGAAGCGTCCGGGCAAGGCGCTCGCCAATGTGGCCGCCGCTAAGGCTGCAGCGAAGCGGCGCAAGCGCGACGGCCTGACGCCGCAGGAGATCGAGGCGATCTTCTTCCGCTTCCATCAGGTCGAGCCCGAGCCGAAGGGCGAACTCGAAAGCGTCAACCCCTATACGCTGCTGGTCGCCGTGGTGCTGTCGGCGCAGGCGACGGACGTCGGCGTCAACAAGGCGACGCGGCCGCTTTTCCAGGTCGCCGACACGCCGCAGAAGATGGTGGCGCTCGGCGAGGAGAAGCTGACCGGCTACATCAAGACGATCGGGCTGTTCCGCAACAAGGCGAAGAACGTCATCGCCCTGTCGGAGAAGCTCATCGCCGGACACGGCGGCGAGGTGCCGGCCGAGCGTGAGGCGCTGGAAGCGCTTCCCGGCGTCGGGCGCAAGACGGCGAACGTCGTGCTCAACATGGCCTTCGGCATTCCCACCATCGCCGTCGATACCCACCTGTTCCGGGTCGCCAACCGCACCGGGCTCGCGCCGGGCAAGACGCCGCTGGCGGTGGAACTGGGGCTCGAGAAGGTGGTGCCCGACGCCTATCGCCTGCACGCGCACCACTGGCTCATCCTGCACGGCCGCTACGTGTGCAAGGCGGCAAAGCCCCTCTGCGGCAGGTGTATCATCGCCGACATCTGCCGCTTCGAGCAGAAGACGATCGCCTGACCTCCGCGCGATACGCCGCGCGCTCCGAAAGAGGGAGTGGCCATGCGTCGCGCCCGGCTTTCCCTCCGCGCGGGTTTGCGTAAGATCGCGCCCTTCAGTCGGCCCGCGGGATGAGAACCTTCGGGCACAGGGAGGATCTCGATGCCAAAGACCACCAGTTTCTCGCGCCGTGCCGTCGTCGCCGGCGCCGCCGCGACCCTCGCCGCCCCGGGCATCGTCAGGGCACAGGCCCAGACGCTGAAGATCGGCTCGCTGCTGCCGCGCTCGGGCTTCTTCGCCCAGGCCGGGCAGTCGATGCATCGCGGCGTTCTGGCCGCGCCGGAACTGCTCGCCCAGCTCGGCTACAAGGTCGAGATCGTCCATATCGACACCGAGTCGAACGCCGACGTCGCCCGCACCCAGGCCGAGCGCGCCATCAACGACGGCTGCCATGTGCTCACCGGCGCCTTCGATAGCGGCCATACGCTCGCCATCGCCCAGGTGACCGAGCAGCGGCAGGTGCCCTTCGTGGTCAACATCGCCGCCGCGCCGCAGATCACCGAGCAGGGTTACAAGTTCCTGGTCCGCAACTTCCAGACCGGCGGCCAGCTCGTCACCAACGGCCTGCGTCTGATCAAGGACGTGATGGACGCCAAGAACGTGAAGCTGGAGAAGGCGGTGTTCCTGCACGCCAACGACACGTTCGGCACCGCCCAGCGCAACGCCATGGACGCCATCTGGCCGCGCGTGAACCTGCCGATCCAACTGGTCGAGAAGATCGCCTACGACCCGCGGGCGCAGGACCTCTCCGTCGAGGTCACCAAGATCCGCTCCATCAATCCCGACCTCGTCATGTGCGTCACCCGCGCCTCCGATGCCATCAAGATGGTGCGCGACATGGTGCGCCAGCGCTTCCAGCCGAAGGCGATCATCTCGCCCGGCTCGCCCGGCTTCTACGACGAGGAGTTCTACCAGGCGCTGGGGCCGCTGGCCGATTTCGTGCTGTTCGGCCTGCCCTGGGCGAACCCGAAGTCAACCATGACGCAGGCCTTCGAGAAGGCCTTCGCCAAGGCGAACCCGAACAACCGCTTCGCCGTCGACAGCTTCAACGCCGGCTTCGCCTTCGAGGGCCTCCTCATCGCCGCCGACGCCTTCAAGCGCGCCGGCACGACCAACGGCGCCCAGCTCATGGAGGCGGTGCGCGCCACCAGTCTCGCCGAGCATGTGATGATCGGCGGCCCGATCACTTTCGACGCCAAGGGCCAGAACCCGAACATCGGATCGGCGCTGGTGCAGAACCTCAAGCGCGTGCCGACCGTCGTCCTGCCGAAGGACGTCGCCCTGGCCGAGCCGGTTCTGCCCTTCCCGGCCTGGCAGGGGCGGAGCTGAGGCAACGCGTCACGGAGCGCCGGCCGTCACGCTGGCGCTCCTCGGCCATTCAGGCTATATGACCATCCAGTTGGTCAGGAAGCCTCCATGCCCACCATCAATCTCGCCGATGCCAAGTCCCATCTCAGCGCGCTCATCGACCGGGTCGAGGCCGGCGAGAGCGTCGATATCACGCGCCGCGGCAAGCCGGTGGCCCGCCTCGCCTCCATCCCCCATGCGCGCAAGCCGGTCGATGTCGGGCGGCTGCGGGCCTTGACGGACAGTCTGCCGGCGCAGGCGGAGAGTGCCGCTGATCTGGTTCGGGCCATGCGGGATAGCGACCGCTACTGATGGTCTATCTCGACACGTCGTTCATCATTGCGGCCCTGTCGCAGGAAGCCATGACGCCGGCCGTCCACCATTGGCTTGAGAGCCATGGATCTGAGCCGCTTGCGATCAGCGACTGGACGATCACGGAAGTCTCCTCGGCTCTCGCGGTCAAGCTGCGGACGGGAGGCATCTCGCTGGATCAACGTGCGGCTTGCCTTTCAGCCTTCAACGCAATGACTGCCGAAAGCCTTGTCATACTGCCGGTGGATGCCCGGCATTTTCGGATGGCGGCTGCCTTCGTCGATCAGCAGAAACTTGGCCTGCGCGCCGGAGACGCCTTGCACCTGGCTGTCGCAGCGACCCATGGCGCCTCCATTCAAACCCTCGACCGGCGTCTTGCCGAGGCCGGCCCGTTTCTCGGCATACCGACCCGCCTGTTCGCTGCGGCGCCGTGACCGGCTGCACGGCGCCCGGTCGGGTTGCTCGCGATGCGATGTCGCGCTAACTGCGGCTGTCGCCCACAAAGGACCCCCGGACCGCATGCTCTGGTCGCTCTACGCCAATGTTCTCGTCCAGGGCGTCCTGACGGGCCTCGTCTATGGCCTGATGGCGCTGGGCCTCTCGGTCATCTTCGGCGTCGTCCGGGTGGTCAACTTCGCCCATGGCGAGTTTGCCGTCGTCGCCATGTATGCGGCCTTCGTGCTGTTCCGCTCCTTCGGCCTCGACCCCTTCCTGTCCATGCTGCCGATCGCCGCGGCGTTCTTCGTCATCGGCTATGGCCTGCAGCGCACGCTCATCAACCCCTTCGTGTCGCGCCCGGAGCATGAGCAGTTCATTCTGCTGGTGGGCCTCGCCATCATCATGGTCAACGGCACGCTGATGATCTTCGGCCCCGATGCCCGCAGCGCCAATCTTCCCTATTCCTTCGACAGCTGGGAGATCGGCGCGATCATCGTCGACAAGGTGCGCGTCTATGCGGCAGTGGCGGCCCTCGCTGTCGCCGGGCTGCTCTTCGCCTTCTTCCGCTTCACCGATACGGGCGTCGCCATCCGCGCCTGCGCCGACAATCTCGTCGGCGCCGCCGTGGTCGGCCTCGACGTGAAGAAGCTCTACGCGCTGACCTTCGGCCTTGGCCTCGCCTGCGTCGGCGCGGCCGGCGCGCTGATGGTGACGCTGACCGACGCGACGCCGATGATCGCGCCGGCCTTCACCCTGCTCGCCTTCACCATCGTCATCATCGGCGGCATGGGCTCGATGACTGGCGCCATCGTCGGCGGCCTGCTCATCGGCATCGCCGAGGCCATGGCCTCCGTCCTCATCGCCCCGTCGATGAAAACCATGGCCTCCTTCGCGCTGCTCGTGCTCGTCCTCGCGCTCAGGCCGCAGGGCCTGCTGGGGAGGCGGGCATGAACCCCTTCGCGGTTCTGGCCAGGCTCGTCGACGAGGCGCCGCGCCGCGCCCTCGTCCTGCTCGCGGCCTTCGTCGCCGTGCTGCTGGTGGCGCCCGCCGTTCTCGACCGCTACCTGCTCTCGGTCTTCTTCCTGATCTTCTGGTTCGCCACCGTCGGCCAGGCGTGGAACATCATGATGGGCTTCTGCGGCCAGCTCTCCCTCGGCCATGCGCTCTATGTGGGCCTTGGCGGCTATGTCGGCGCGCTGCTCTGGGTGAAGTTCGGCGTCTCGCCCGCCATCGCCGTCGTCCCGGCCATGCTGGTCGCCATGGCCTTCGGCGCCGTCATCGGCTGGCTCGGTTTCCGCTTCGGCATCGAGGGCGTCTATTTCGCGCTGCTGACCATCGCCTTCGCCGAGGTCGCCCGCATCGGCTTCGACAACTGGTCCTTCGTCGGCGGCGCGGCCGGCTTCTTCATTCCCGTCTCGCCCGTCACCAACCCGGTAAACCTGCGCGGCGGGCCGATGCTGTTCTACTACGTGGCCCTGGTCATGATGGTGGTGGCCTTCCTCGTCTGCGCCGCGCTGCGGCGCTCCCGGCTCGGCCATGCCTGGCTCGCCGTGCGCGAGGACGCGGAGGCGGCGCGGGCGCTCGGCATCGACGTGTTCCGTGCCAAGATGGCAGCGGTTCTCGTCTCCTCGGCCATGACGGCGGTCGCGGGCGTCGTCTATGCCTTCTACCAGAACAACCTCTTTCCCAGTCAGACCTTCGACATCGCGCGCTCCATCGAGATGATCCTCGCGCCGATCATCGGGGGCCTCGGCACGCTGTTCGGCCCGATCCTCGGCGCCTTCATCCTGACGCCGCTCGGCCAGACCCTCATCGCGCTGGTGGAGAAGGTCGCCGGCCGCGCCATTCCCGGCGTCAACCTCGTCTTCTACGGCGCGGCGCTGATGGTGATCATCTGGTATGCCCCGAACGGCGTCTGGCCCTGGCTGAAGAAGAAGCTCGGCATTCCGGAGGGGCGCGAATGACGACGCTCCTCGACGTCCGCGGCGTCACCAAGCGCTTCCGCGGTCTCACCGCCGTCGACACTGTCTCGCTCTCGGTCGAGGAGGGCGAGATCTTCGCCGTCATTGGCCCGAACGGTGCCGGCAAGACAACGCTGTTCAACATGATCGCCGGCGAGATGTTGCCGGATGCCGGCACCATCACCTTCGCCGGCGAGCGCGCCGACGGCGTGCCGCCGCACCAGCTGTGCCGGCGCGGCCTCGCCCGCACCTTCCAGATCGTCAGGCCCTTCCCCGAACTGACCGTCATGGAGAACGCCACCATCGGCGCCATGATGCGCGCGCCCGACATGGACGCGGCGCGCTCGGTGGCTGGCGAGGTGCTGCGCCGTCTCGACCTCTGGGATCGGCGGGAGGCCAAGGCGAAATCGCTGACCCTGCCCGACCGCAAGCGGCTCGAATGCGCCCGGGCGCTGGCGACCCAGCCGCGGCTGCTCCTGCTCGACGAGGTGATGGCGGGTCTGAGGCCGACCGAGGTCGACCGCATCGTCGCCATCCTGAAGGACATCAACCGGCAGGGGGTCACCATCCTGCTCATTGAGCACGTCATGCGCGCCACCATGGCGCTGGCCGGCCGCATCCACGTCCTCCACCACGGCGCCACGATCGCCGAGGGCACGCCGGAGGAGGTGACGCGCCACCCGAAGGTGCTCGAGAGCTATCTCGGGGCCGAGGCGCTATGATGGGTCCGCTCTGATGCTGCTGGTCCACGACATCGACGTCTTCCACGGCGACGCCCAGGCCCTCGACAAGGTCTCGCTGGAGGTGCCGGAGCGCTCCATCGTCGCCATCGTCGGCGCCAACGGCGCCGGCAAGACCTCGCTCATCCGCACCATCGCCGGCATGCACCGGCCCGCCTCCGGCACCATCCGCTTCAAGGACCGCGACATCACGGGACTGCCGAGCCATGAGGTCTGCGATCTCGGCATCGGACAGGTGGCGGAAGGCCGCCAGGTCTTCCCCTCGCTGTCCGTGGCGGAGAACCTCGCCATGGGCGCCATGATCCCGCGCGCCCACCGGCACAAGGCGCGCAACCTCGAGCGCGTCTATGCCATGTTCCCGCGGCTGCTTGAGCGGTCGGGCCAGGCCGCCGGGACGCTGTCGGGAGGCGAGCAGCAGATGCTCGCCATCGGCCGCTGCCTGATGGGCGAACCGGAACTCGTCATGTTCGACGAGCCCTCGCTCGGCCTTGCGCCCACCGTCGTGCAGGACGTGCTGCGCACCATCCGCGACCTCGCCGAGGGCGGGCTCACCTGTGTCCTCGTCGAGCAGAACGTCGCGGTGTCCTTGCGGCTCGCCAGCCGCGGCTATGTGCTGGAGAACGGCCGCATCACGCTGTCCGGCACGGGCGCGGAGCTTCTGGCGGACGACGGGGTCCGGAAGGCCTATCTCGGCATGTGAGGCCTCACGCCGCGCCGGCCACCGCCGCGCGGGTCTTCTCCAGCACATAGGCCTCGACGGCCGCCTGTTCGTTCGGCAGGTGGGCGATGTGCTCCTCGCGCTCCATCAGGTTGCCGAGCCAGGCGGGCAGGGCCGGGCGCGTCCCCGAGGCCGCCTCCACCGCATCGGGGAACTTGGCGGGATGGGCGGTGGCGAGGACGACGGTCGGCACCGCCGGATCGGCCTTCACCTTGCGCGCCGCGACAAGCCCGACCGCCGTATGCGGGTCCAGGAGATAGCCGGCCTCCGCAAGCGTCGCCTTGATCATGCCGGCGACCTCCGCCTCGTCGGCGCGGGCGGCGGCGAACTCCGAGCGGATGGCCGCAAGCGCCGTCTCGCCGATGGTGAAGCTCTTCGACTGCGCAAGGCCCGCCATCATGCGCCGGACAGCCCCGGCGTCACGGCCATGGGCGTCGAACAGCAGGCGCTCAAAGTTGGACGACACCTGGATGTCCATGGAGGGCGAGGAGGTCGGCACGACGCCCGTGACCTCATAGCGGCCGGTGCGGATAGTCCGCTCCAGGATGTCGTTGACATTGGTGGCGACCACCAGCTCGGCAATCGGCAGGCCCATGCGCTTCGCCACATAGCCGGCGAAGACGTCGCCGAAATTCCCCGTCGGCACCACGTAGCGGGCGGCACGGTGCGGCGCGCCGAGGGCGGCGCCGGCGGCGAAGTAATAGACCACCTGCGCGACGATCCGCGCCCAGTTGATGGAGTTGACGCCCGACAGGCGCACCCGGTCGCGGAAGGCATGGTTGTTGAACAGCCCCTTCACGATGGCCTGGCAGTCGTCGAACGTGCCGTCGATGGCCACCGCATGGACGTTCGGTGCATCGACGGTGGTCATCATCCGCCGCTGCACGTCGGAGACACGCCCGTCCGGGAACAGGATCACCACGTCGACCTGGTCGAGTCCCCTGAAGGCCTCGATGGCCGCGCCGCCGGTGTCGCCCGAGGTGGCGCCGACGATGGTGGCGCGCTGGCCGCGGGCCTTCAGCACATGGTCCATCAGCCGTCCCAGGAGCTGCATGGCGCAGTCCTTGAAGGCGAGCGTGGGGCCGTGGAACAGCTCCAGGACCCATTCAGAGGAGGAGAGCTGCACCAGCGGCGTCACCGCGGGATGGCGGAAGGCGGCATAGGCCTCCTCGATCATGCGGTCCATGGCGGCAGCGGGAATCGCGTCGGCGACGAAGGGCGCCAGCACGCGCCTCGCGACCTCGGCATAGGATTGCCCCGACAGCGCCGCGATGGCCTCCGGCGCCATGGCCGGCCAGGTCTCGGGCACATAGAGGCCGCCGTCGCGGGCAAGTCCGGCGAGCAGGGCATCGGCAAAGTCCAGCACCGGAGCCTCGCCCCGGGTCGAGATGTAGCGCATGGCGAGGCCTCCACCGCCCGTTCTCAATCGTCGTGGCGGGATTAGGCTGCGCGCCCCGTCAAGGCAAGCCTGCAATCCCGCAACGCTGGACCGGCCGTTACCGCCGTGTCACATGGCGCGGCTAGGAGCTGCCCATGACCATTCGCGCCATTCTCCTCGACAAGGACGGCACCTTCGTCGATTTCGACCGCACCTGGGGGCCTGCCGCCTTCCGTGTCATGGAACGCATGGCCAGGGGCGACCGCGGCAAGGTCGAGCGGCTCATGGCCACCTCGCATTTCGACGAGGCCGCCATGCGCTTCCGCCCGACCTCGCCGCTCGTTGCCGGCTCATCCGCCGACTACGGGCCACTCTGGGCCGAGGCTATCGGCGTGCCCTTCTCCAAGGCGGTCACCGACGAGATGGACGTTCTCTTCGTCGAGGAGGGCCTGGCGGGCCTGACCCCCATCGGCGATCCAGCCGGCGCCATCGCGGCCCTGAAGGCACGCGGCCTCGTCCTCGGTGTCGTCACCAACGACTCGGAGAATGGCGCCCGCAGCCAGACGGCGCGCCTCGGCATCGACCACCACTTCGACTTCATCGTCGGCTGGGACTCGGGCCATGGCCGCAAGCCCGCCCCCGGCCAGATCCACGCCTTTCTCGACGCCTGGAAGATGGCGCCGCACGAGGTCGCCATGGTCGGCGACAGCCTGCACGACATGCATGCCGCGCGGGCGGCCGGCGTCGTCGCGGTCGGCGTCACCTCCGGCCCGCTGGTGCCCGACGATTTCGAGACCCATGCCGACGTGGTGCTGGAAACCTTCATGGACCTCGCCGCCTGGCTCGACGCGCGCGGCTGAGGGGCCTCAGCGCAGCGAAGCGGCGAAGGCTTCGCCATCCCTGACGCCGAGTTCGTAGGCGGCGCGGATCGCGTCCGCGTCCGTCACGGCGAAGCGGCTGGTGAGGATGGGCACCGAGGGACGCACCACCGTCCGGTTCTCGACCTCCGGCATGGTGCGGCCCGCCCGCGTCGTCAGCACCAGCGAGCGTCCGCCGTCCTTCTCCACGGCGGCGATGCGGTCAACCGGCGGATTGTCGACGAGGCCGCCGTCCAGCGCTGGACGGCCATTGACCAAGCCCACCGGCATGAACGGCGGAACGGCAGCGGTCCCCATCAGGGCGTCGACCAGGTCCTCGCGCGAGGCGACGGCGTGGGTCGACACCCAGCTCGGCGTCAGCCCGACATGCCGTCCGGCGCGCGAGTGGGCCGCGCCCGCCCAGACCTTCTCCACCTGATAGGCGCCGATGGCGGCATAGGCCGCTACCAGCGGCGGCATGAAGCGTGGCGGATGCGTCACCTGGATGAGGATCTCGGGCGCAGCTTTCAGCGCCGCGAGTTCGAGGTCGCCGAAGACGTCGGCGATCAGCTCGCGGTAGAGGCCTCCCACCACGAAGGGCGAGCGGCCCTTCAGCAGGCGCGTCCACTCCACCTCGCGCTCGATGGTGGCGCAGGCGTCGACGACGATGCGGCGCACCCGGCTGCCCTCGCCGATCAGCGAGAAACACGCCTGGAAGGCGCCGGCCGAGACGCCGACCACGAAACGGGGCTTCTGTGGATGCGCGGCGGTGAAGGCGTCCCAGAAACCGCCCTGCCAGTAGCAGCGATTGCCGCCGCCGGCGAAGGCGACGGCGTCGAAGGAATGTCGGCTCATGGCCCGAGGCTGTGTGGGAACGTTCAGCGCCTGGGTTCCGCGGGCTCGCCGGTTTGCTAGAGAACGGGCGAGCGGTTCATGCTCTGATGGCCCTGAGGATCGGAGCCACGCCTACGACAGCGATTGC
>NZ_JBJPHW010000015.1:0-93381 GCF_053471285.1 Phreatobacter aquiterrae
TACAATTTCGGCCGGCGCCTGAAGACCCTGAACGGCCTCACTCCCTACGAGTTCATCTGCAAACGATGGACAACGGAGCCCCAGAGGTTCACGCTCGATCCGCTCCAGCAAATGCCGGGACTAAACATCTAGTCGACGGTCTCGGTGCGAATGATGTGGCCGCGCTCCATATGCAGGATCACTTCACACGTCTCGTGGAGCATCTTCAGGTTGTGCGAGGCGATGATCAGCGCGTCGGCGCTGCCCGCCATGGCCTTCATCCGCTCCTGGGCCTTGGCCTGGAAGGTTGCGTCCACCACCGAGAGCCATTCGTCCAGAATCAGGATATCGGGCCGGACAGCGGTAGTGACCGCGAACAGCGTGCGCATGACCATGCCGCTTGAGAAGGTACGGATCGGCGCGTATCGGTACTCGTCATCGATGTCGACGAAATCCCAGATCTCGTCGACGAGCCGGTCCGTGACGGGAATGCCATCCAGTTGCAGCAGGATGCGGATATTCATGTCCGCCGACAGTTCTTGATTGATGCCCGCGCCGATCGAGAGAATCGCCGTGACGGAACCGTGAATGGTCACCTTTCCTGTCGTCGGAGGGTAGATGCCAGCCATCATGCGCAGCAGGGTGGTCTTGCCCGATCCGTTGGGGCCGCAAATGCCGATCCTGTCTCCCTCGCGCACCACGAGGCTGAGGTCATGAACGGCACGGACGATCTTGAGTTCTGTGCGGCCGATGCCGAAGAGCTTGAGAATGTTACGCTTCAGCGACAGGTCCGCCGGCGCAGCGAGCGGGAAGTCGATCCCGGCATGGTCGAGGATGATGCGTTCCATGGTCCTGCTCACAGCCACAGGACGGTACGCTGCAGTTTTCGCAGCGCCTGGATGTTCAGTGCGATGAGGCCGGCCAGAATGACGAACACCCAGACGAAGCTCAGCATCGGCCAGGTGCCATAGAGCAGGGGATCCCTCCAGATCGAAATCAGATGGTAGACGGGATTGAGCTCCACGATAATGTACTGCGGCCGGTTCTTCAGCGTTGAAGGCTCCCAGAGGATCGGCGTCATCAGGAATATGCCGAGCAGAAGCGCCTCGAGGATCAGTCGAATATCGCGATAGCGCGTGGCGGCCACGGCAACCGGCAGGCAGATTGCCAGACAGACCAGAAAGAAGAGTATGGCGCCCGGCAGTGCCATCACGATGTTGGAGAGCGGCACAGGCCAGAACAGCGCCAGCGTGATGATAGGCACGATGACCGTGTGGGCCATGGTGATCAGACCGCGCGCCATCGGAACCAGGACGAAGATCAGCGGATCATGTCCGCGGTCCCGGATGTTGCCCGTCGCGGCGATCATCGCGCCGGTCGTCTCGATCAGCATATTCGACAGGAAGGTCCATCCCACATAGCTGACTGCAAAATAGGGCAGGTATCGGCGAGGATCCTGTCCGAAAATTCCCGCGAAGGTCACGCCGACAAGAACCGTGAAAATCAGCAGATGTATGGTGATCCACAGATGCCCGATGACTGATCGGGCATACCGCTGCAAGGCGTCAGCCCAGCCGAGCACGAAGGCGAGCCTGACGGCCCGGGCGAAACGCTTCAATCCTTCGGTTGGCATGGGACCTGTGTCGCGGTGCGGCGGTTGGGGAACAGCGAGCCGCATGTACTCGCCCCGTTCCGACCCTGTCAAACCTACGCAGGGTCATGTACCCCGGTCGGTGCCGCTGCCGTTCACGCGACGGCGCTTCAAGAATCCTTCTGGCCTCCGGCATGAGACATTGATAGTGACCTGATTGTCATCCGTTTGAGCGCCAGTTGCATCTGGCCATGAGCGGGTCGTTCAATCGCCTTGCCCGGAACTTGCGATGCCCGCGAAGGCCGACGCCGCCAAATATCTCTTCCTCGTTCCTGTCTGGGGGCGCAAGTATCTGGAACTGTTCCTTGATGTCTGCCTGCCGCTGATGCTCACGAAGGGCAACCTCGGGCACTATGCTGGGCGTTCGGACGCTGTCTTCCTGATCCTGACGACGCGGGTCGACTGCAAGTTGCTCGAGGCTCACGAATCGTTCCGCCGACTCAAGGCGATCGTAAGAACGGAAGTTCTTCTCATCGATGGTCTGGTGGATTTCAGTTCGGCACATAAGGCCATGTCGGACGCCTATGTGCTCGGCATGAACTCACGCTTCGTCACTCGCAATTCCACCTACTACGTGTTCCTGACCCCTGACAGCTTCTGGTCGGATGGCTCGTTCCGTCGCCTTCAAGATCTGGCCGACCAACGCTACAACGCCGTCATGGTGGTTGGGCTCCGAACGTCACTGCAACAGATGGAACCCTATCTCTCGGCGCGGATCGGAATGGCGCCGGAAGACCCGGCCATTCCGAACCGCGAACTGGTTACCCAGTCACTGCAAGCCCTGCATCCCATGGCCAAGGCGCACGACTGGCTGTCCGGGCGGTTCCTCAACGCGTGGCCCTCGCAGGTCTATTGGCGCCTCGGGCGCGACCTGATGTTTGTTCGAGCCTTTCATATGCATCCGCTGATGGTTCTGTCGCCGAAGAAGCGGGTCAAGGTCGGCACGACGATCGATGGCGATTTTCTGACGCGCCTCGGCTACGATGCGAAGCAATATCATGTTGTCACCGACTCCGACGAGATGGTGGGAATCGAGATGACCGATTTCAACCGCGACTGGGGTCAGGAACTGACCCCGGCCTCCATCGAAAGCCTCGTTAGCTTCAGCACCTACCACCTCGACGACATCCACCGTAGCTTCTTCGAGCACCAGATCGTCTTCCGCGGGCAGCGCCAGATCCCGGTTCCGAATGAGATTCAGGACAACATGGACACGGTGCTCAATACCTACAGGCGTCGCTCGCGTGCCCGACGGGCCATGACCATCGGACCGCTTCGCTCTCTGAGCTACAGCTTGTGGCGGGCCAAGACGATCGCCGGAAAAATGGTGGCTCGATTGCGTCGGCTGCTGCGATAGTCACCCCGCAGCATCATCCTGCTGTCGGGCGTTCGCTGTCGAGCCGCTCAAGAATGAGTTGGACCGCCTCCTCGGCCTGCATCCTGTCGCTTTCCACATGCACATCCGGCTTCTCCGGAGGCTCGTAGCCCGATGAGACGCCGGTGAAATTGGCAAGGCTTCCGGCTGCCGCCCGCGCATAGTGTCCCTTCGGATCGCGCGCCATGCAGACCTCGATGGGCGCATCGACGAAGACCTCGACGAAGCGTTCCGCCCCGATGACCTCGCGCGCCCGCTGGCGCTCCGCACGGTAGGGCGAGATCAACGACACCAGCACGATCAGCCCGGCATCGGCCATGAGGGCCGCGACGTTGGCGACGCGGCGCATGTTCTCGACGCGGTCGGCGGCGGTGAAGCCGAGATCGGCATTGAGCCCATGGCGCAGGTTGTCGCCGTCGAGCACCATCGTGTGGCGGCCGAGGGCGTGCAAGCGCCGGTCGAGAAGGTCGCAGATCGTGCTCTTGCCGGCGCCCGACAGGCCGGTGAACCACACGACCAGAGGTGTCTGCAGCTTGGCCCTGGCGCGGGCCTGCGGTGTCACGGCGATGGCCTGCCAGGGCAGGTCGCCCGTGTGACGCACCACCGTCGTGAAGGTGCCGGCCGCCACGGTGCGCCGCGATTGCCGGTCGACGAGAATGAAGCGCCCGAGGGCGGGTTCCTGTGTCGCCACAGTCGCCGGCTGGGCGAAGGACAGCAGCGTGTCGGCGATCTCGTTGAACGCCACCTGTTCGGCTCCTGGAACCGTCAGCGCCGTGTCGAGGTCGACGATGCCCTCGATCCGCGACACGCCGGCCACCACCTTCTGCGTGGCAATCTGGCAGTCGTAGTCGCGCCCCGCCACCAGCGGCGCCTGATCGAGCCAGACGAGCCGCGCGCGCACCTGCAGCGCCGGTTGCAGGAACTCCCCTGGCCGCATCAGGATGCTGCCCCGGCCGATGTCGAGTTCCGGCGTCAGCTCGATGGCGACCGCGTCGCCGGCCGCGGCGGCGCTCACCGCGACCCCCGCCTGCCACAGACGGGAGACGCGGGCGGGCAGGGCGGGATCGCCGCAGAGCGTATCCCCGACCGCCAGCGTGCCCGAGGCGAGTGTTCCGAGGGAGACGCGCCCGCCGCCCGACAGCCGGCCGGTGGCCTGCACCGGCAGCCGCGCCTCATGAGGGCCCTCGCGATCGAAGTCGCAGGATTCAAGAAGAGCCAGTAGCGTCGGCCCGCGATACCAGGGCATGGCGGTGGAGGGCGTCACGACGTTGTCGCCTGCACGCGCCGCCACCGGCACGAAGCCGGCCACCGTCACGCCGAGGAGGTGGGCGAGCGCCGTGATTTCCACGGCCAGCACGTCGAAGCGCGGCTCGCCGAACGCCACGGCGTCCATCTTGTTGATGGCAACGATGACGGCGCGGATGCCGAAGAGTGCCGCGATGGTCAGGTGCCGGCGGGTCTGGGCGCGGATGCCGTCGACGGCGGAGACGACGAGCACGGCGACGTCCGACTGCGAGGCTGCGGCCGCCTGGTTGCGGGTGTACTGCTCATGGCCCGGCGCATCGGCGATGAGGAAGGCGCGCTGGGCGCTCGCGAAATAGCGGTAGGCGACGTCGATGGTGATGCCTTGCTCGCGCTCGGCCTTCAGCCCGTCGACGACGAAGGCGAAGTCGAGCCCGTCGGTGCTGGTGGTGGCGCGGCGGATTTCCTCGATCTGATCGTCGTAGATGCTGCCGGAATCGTAAAGAAGCCGCCCGATCAGCGTGCTCTTGCCGTCATCAACGGCGCCACAGGTGGTGAAGCGCAGGCGCTTGCGCGCAGAGGCCGGCAGAGGGGCGATCATCAGAAATAGCCCTCGCGCTTCTTGTCCTCCATGCTCGACCCGACATGGTCGATGACACGGCCGACCCGCTCCGACCGTCGCGCCGTGGCGAGTTCCTCAATGATGGCAGCCACGGTCGTCGCGGCGGATTCGATGGCGGCGCTCAGCGGGTAGCAGCCGAGCGTGCGGAAGCGCACCGTCTCTGTGCGGATCGCCTCGTCCGGCGCCAGTCGGAACCGGGCATCGTCGACCATGATCCACTGGCCGCCGCGGCTGACGACGGGTCTCGGCATGGCGAAGTAGAGCGGCACGATGTCGATGTTTTCCGCCTCGATGTAGCGCCAGACGTCCATTTCGGTCCAGTTTGACAGGGGAAAGCAGCGCAGGCTCCTGCCCGGTTCAAGGGCGGTGTTGTAGAGCCCGAAGAACTCCGGACGCTGGTTGCGCGGGTCCCAGACATGGCCCTTCTCGCGCAGGGAGAAGACGCGCTCCTTGGCGCGTGATCGTTCCTCGTCGCGCCGGGCGCCGCCGATGGCGATGTCGAAGCCGTGGTGGTCGAGCGCCGCGCGCAGCGCCACCGTCTTCATCGCGGCGGTGTAGACCGAAGCGTCATGATCGAAGGGGTTCATGCCTTCGGCGAGTGCCTTCTCGTTGGTCCAGGTGATCAGCCGTACCGGCTTCTCGGAGGCGATGCGGTCGCGGAAGGCGATCATTTCCCGGAACTTGTAGCGTGTATCGACGTGCAGCAGCGGAAAGGGCAGCGGCGCCGGCGCGAAGGCCTTCAGGGCGAGGTGCAGCAAGACGGAGGAATCCTTGCCGATCGAATAGAGCAGCACCGCGCGCGGCGACGCCGCCGCTGCTTCGCGGAGGATGCCGATCGCTTCCGATTCGAGGGCTCTGAGGTGTTCATTCATCCGGGTCATGCCGATATGGTCGCCGCTCTCTGGCCTGCGCTCCTGATGCGTCGCGCAATTGTCGGGATGATGGCGGCACCGGCCAGCCGAAGGCGAGCAGAGCGGCCCGTTCCTGCCGGCAGCGTCAGGCCGGAGCCGCGCGCAGCGCCCCCACCAGCGACCGCTCCAGCGTCGCCGCCACCTGGGCTTGTGACGCCTTCTCCGCGAAATCGCTGAGCATCTGGGGCGGCAGGCGCGGCGCGAGCGCCGAGACGAGATCGACCAGATCGGAGAGCGCCGCCTCGAAATGCGCCCGCAAGTCGGCGGAGATTGATTGGGGAAATCGCCCGTAGAGTTCCCGCGCGACTTCCACCGCCGATTCGTCGAGGCGCGCTCCGGTCTGGATCACGCTGTTGACGCACAGGCGAACGAAGAAGGGCAGGCAGCGTTCGACTTCGTCGGCGACTGATCGCATATCAAACTGCACTTGATTCCAGTCTGGGCGGGCGCTCCGCTCCGCACGGAGCAGGGTGTGGCGATGTTGTCTCATCCGGGCGGGGCAAAGGCAAGGATGACCATGGCGGGCTGCGCGGGAGATCGGGGCGGATGGACGGGGATCGGCATGCTGCCATGACGCGCCCTCTCGTCCTCTGCCTCGTCAACGAGACCTGGTTCTTCCGGTCGCATTTCCTGCCCTGGGCGAAGCTTGCGCGCGCTGACGGGTTCGATGTCGCGGTGCTGGCCTCCGTGGATGCGCAGGCGGACGTGCTCGCCAATCAGGGCATTTCCTTCGTCCCGAGCCGCGCCGCGCGGGGCGGGCTGTTGCCCAGGGGGCTGTGGCGCGCTGCGGGGCAGGTGCGGGACATCGTTGCCGGCCGGCGGCAGGTGGTCCTGCACGCCTTCGGACTGCACGGCATGGCGATCACCGCGCTGGCGCGGCTGAGGGGCGTCAGGCTGCCGCTGGTGGTCAGTGTCACCGGCCTCGGGTTCCTCGCCGCCAATGGAGGGGCTGCGCGCCTCGCCGGGGGGCTCGTCGCCAACATGCTGCGCCTGGGGCTCGACAGTGTCGGCACCCGCTGGCTGACCGAGAATCCCCACGACGGCCCGCACATGGGGCTGAAGCGGGCGGCGGCTGCGGGGCGGGTGACCGTGTTGACCGGCGCGGGCGTGGATCCTGATGCGTTTGCCGTGCGCGCCATGCCCGCCCGGCCGCCGCTGAAGCTGATCCTGGTGGCCCGCATGGTCCGCTCGAAGGGCGTCGATCTCGCCGTCGCCGCCCTGACCATGGCGCGCCGGGCGGGGGTCGATGTGACCCTGACGCTGGTCGGCGACGGCGACTCCGCCAATCCGGGCACCTATGGCGCGAACGAACTCGCCGTCTTCGCCGCCACCCCCGGCGTTCGCCTTCTCGGTCGCAGGACCGACATCGCAGACCTCCTCGCGGACCACCATGCGTTCATCCTGCCTTCGCGCGGCGGCGAGGGCCTGCCGAGGGCGCTGCTGGAGGCTGCGGCGGCGGGGCGCCCGGCCATTGTGACCGACGTTCCGGGTTGCGGTGACTTCGTCGTGGACGGCGAGACCGGCTATGTCGTGGCGCCGGGAAACGTCACCGCTCTGGCTGACGCCATCGGGCGCGCCGCAAAGGCTGACCTGGCCGCCATAGGCGGCGCGGCCCGAGCGAAGGTCGAGCAGTCCGCAACGGTCGGGATCGTCGGCGGCCAGGTGGTCACAATTTACCGGTCGTTGCTGGCCGCTGACCCGGCTCGGGCTGTGGTAACGTAGGCCCGAATCCCCGCGTTGCTCCGTATCGGAGCGAACTGCGGCTTCCCTGCAGGGCCTTTCCGGACAGATCGAGAAGAGACGTCCGGCCTCCCGTGAGGACATCGCGCCGATGGCCAGGAGACAATCACTCGCCGCGCCGGCGGACCCGCTCGCCGCGGCGCTCGCCTCGTGCCGGGGCGCGCTCATGGCGACGGGGCTGTTCTCAGGCGTCCTCAACGTCCTGATGCTGGCCGGCGCCATCTACATGCTGCAGGTCTACGACCGGGTGCTGACCAGCCGCAGCCTGCAGACGCTGGTCGGGCTGACGGCCCTTCTGGGTCTCGTCTTTCTCGTTCAGGGCGTTCTCGACATCATCCGGCAGCGTCTGCTGACGCGGATTGGGGCCTCCATCGACCGCCAGCTCGCGCCTCAGGCCTTCCGCCTCATCGCGTCCATCCCGGTGCGCGCGGGCACGCAGTTGGATGCGCAACAACCGGCGCGTGACCTCGATTCCGTCCGTGGATTCATGTCGAGCCTCGGCCCCACGGCGTTTTTCGACCTTCCGTGGCTGCCGGTGTTCCTCATCCTTTGCTTCCTGATGCATGTCTGGATCGGTACGGCGGTGCTCCTTGCCTGCGTGGCGCTCTTCGTCGTCACATTGCTGACCGAACGGGCGACCAAGGCGCCGATGCTCGGGGTCACGCGCGCGGCGGCCGGGCGGGCGCTGATCGCTGAGACCTCGCGCAGGAATGCCGAAGCCATCGCGGCGATGGGCATGCAGGAGGCGCTGGCAGCCCGCTACGGCCAGGTCAACGGGCTCTTCCTGTCGGCCAACGAGGCCGCCACGGATGTGATCGGAACCTATGCCACGGTGTCCCGCATCTTCCGGATGGCCATGCAGTCGGCCATCCTCGGGCTCGGTGCCTGGCTGGTGTTGATCGAGCAGGCGACGCCGGGCGTGATGATCGCCTCGTCGATCCTGATGGGGCGGGCCCTGGCGCCCATCGAGGCGGTGGTGTCGCACTGGAAGTCCTTCGTCGCTGCCCGGCAGGGCTGGCACAGGCTTCGGGAGGCCCTGCGCCTGCTGCCGGCGCCGGCCGAGCGCATGGCCCTGCCGCCGCCGAAACGCATGCTGACGCTCGAGCAGGTCGTCGTTGCGGCTCCCGGCAGCACCACGCCCATCATCCAGGGTGTGTCGTTCTCGCTCCTCGCCGGGCAGGCGCTGGGCGTCATCGGGCCCTCGGCCTCCGGCAAGTCGACGCTTGCGCGGGTGCTGAGCGGCGCATGGCGGCCCTTGCGTGGGTCGGTGCGGCTCGACGGGGCCGAACTCGAGCAATGGAGCGATGCCGCGCGGGGCGCGTTCATCGGCTACCTGCCGCAGGACATCGGGCTGTTCGATGGAACGGTAGCCGAGAACATCGCCCGCTTCCGACCCGGCGCCGCATCGGACGACATCGTCGCCGCGGCCCGCGCCGCCGGTGCGGACGAGATGATCCGCAAGCTCCCGTCTGGCTACGAGACCCGGATCGGGGAGGGCGGGATGACGCTGTCCGGCGGTCAGCGCCAGCGCGTCGCCTTGGCCCGCGCCCTGTTCGGCAATCCGTTCCTGGTGATCCTCGACGAGCCGAACGCCAATCTCGACGCCGAGGGCGAAGCCGCGGTGACACAGGCGATCCGCCACGTGCGCGAACGCCAGGGCATTGCCATCGTAATCGCCCACCGGCCGAGCGCCATCGCCGCCGTGGATGTGGTCGGTGTGATGAAGGACGGGCGCATGCAGGCCTTCGGACCGCGAGACGAGGTGCTCAAGCGCGTGCTAGCGCCGCCCCGCGGACAGACGCCATCATGACCGGGGCGCCGATGGATCATACGGGCAAGGCGGATGATGCTGCCGCACAGACCGCCGCCATGCGGCGGCTGGTGGCGACCGGGATCGGCGTCATCGTCCTGTTCGTCGGCGGGCTCGGCGGCTGGGCCGCGACCGTCCCGCTCGCCGGCGCGGTGGTCGCCTCGGGCCAGGTCGTCGTCGATACCAATGTCCGCACCGTCCAACACCCAACGGGAGGGGTGATCGGCGAGATTCGGGTGCGCGAGAGCGCGCGCGTGCGCGAAGGCGACCTCCTGATCCGCCTCGACGATACAGTGACGCGCTCGAACCTGCAGGTCATCGTCAAGCAGTTGGATGAGCTCTCCGCGCGTCAGGCGCGTCTGGAGGCCGAGCGCGATGGCCTCGCCGACATGGCCCCGCCCGGCGACCTCAGGGACCGGCTCGGCCATGTCGATGTCGCGCGATCCTGGAACGGCGAACAGACGCTGTTCACAGCGCGCAAGGCGGCGCGCGAAGGGCAGCGCCGCCAGTTGCGCGAGCGGATCGAGCAGATCCGTGGCGAGATCACCGGGCTGGCCGCACAGGAAGCGGCGCGGCGTCGACAGGTCGAACTGATCGATCGCGAATTGACCGACATCCGAGAGCTCTACCGCCGCAATCTCGTGCCGCGCACCCGACTGGTCGAACTGGAGCGCGAGGCTGCGCGTCTCGCCGGCGACGTGGGGCAGTTCATGGCCGAGCGCGCCCGCGCCGAGGGGCGCATCACCGAGAGCGAGCTGCAGATCATCCAGATCGACCAGGACCTCAGGCGGGAGGTTTCCACCGAGTTGCGCGACGTGCAGGCGCGGATCGGTGAGTTCGTCGAGCGGCGCGTGGCTGCCGAGGATGCCCTCAAGCGGATCGACATCAGGGCCCCCATCGCCGGGGCCGTGCATCAACTGTCCTTCCACACCATCGGCGGCGTCATTCCCGCGGGACAGGCGATCCTGCAGATCGTTCCGGGCGACGATCTCCTCGTCATCGAGGTGCGGCTCGCCCCGCAAGACATCGACAAGGTGGCGGTCGGCCAGCGCGCGGCGATCCGCTTTCCCTCGTTTCCGCAGGGGACGACGCCGGAGGTCGCCGGCAGCGTCACGCGCATGTCCGCCGACGTGGTGCGGGATCCGCAGACGGGCGCGGTCTTTTTCACCGCGCGGCTGTCCGTTCGCGACGGTGAACTGGCCCGCCTCGGGGACAACCGGATCGTTCCGGGAATGCCTGCCGAAGTCTTCGTACAGACCGGCGAGCGGACGGCGCTCGCCTACCTGACCAAGCCGATCCGCGACCAGATCAACAGGGCGTTCCGCGAGCGTTGATTTATGCACGCGGGAGGTCGGATGGACCGTCAGCCGTGCCGCGCCCGGGACGGGGTGTTCAGACGCTCTTGATCCGCCCGGTGGGGAGAGGAATCACCTTGGCCGCCCGCCTCAAGTCCGGCACCAGTTCGGCGATGGTCTCGCGCGATTGGGCATCGTCGCCCTCCAGGGCGGCCGCCTGGAGTCGGGCTAAGACCGGCTGCAGGCGGGCGAGGGCCGGGGCCTGCGCCTCGGCGGCGACGATGCCGCGGATGCCGATGTCGAATTGCGGTTCACGTTCCTCGAAGAGGATTTCCGACAGCCGCTCTCCGGGGCGGCGTCCTGAATAGACGATGTCGATGCCCTTGCCGGGCTCGAAGCCGGCGAGCCGGATCATGCGCCGGGCAAGATCGTCGATCCGCACGGGTTGGCCCATATTGAGAACGAGTATCGCCGAATGGCTGGTGGACGTCGTCTCCGCCGTGATGCGCGCGGCCGTCCACAGAAGGTCGGTCGCCTCCCGTTTCGTCATGAAATAGCGGACCATGGCGGGATCGGTCACGGTCACCGGCCCGCCCGCCTCGATCTGCGCCCGGAATCGCGGCACCACCGAGCCTGCGGTGCCAAGCACGTTGCCGAACCTGACGGCGACCAGCCGGGTCCGCTTTCGCGGCGTGCCGTCGACGACATGCGGCGCGGCGTCGAGCGCCTGAACATACATCTCCGCCAGTCGCTTCGTCGCGCCCAGGATGGAGACAGGTTCGGTCGCCTTGTCGGTGGAGATCAGCACGAAGGCCGAGGCACCCGCCGCGATCGCTGCGTCGGCGGTGTTCACCGTGCCGAGCACATTGGTGCGCACGGCGTCCGAGACTTCGCGCTCGAGGTGAGGAACGTGCTTGAGGGCTGCCGCGTGGAACACGACATCGGGGGCGAACTCCGACAGCAGCGTCATCAGGCGGATCCGGTCGCGGATGTCGCACAAGCGGCCCTCGAGCGGCCCGTCGCCGGGCTCTTTCTTCAGCGTGGCGCGGTCGAGGATCGCGTGAAGGGCCGCTTCCGAGCTGTCCAGGACAAGGACCGCCTCGGCGCCGAACTGCGCGCTCCGGAGCGCGAGTTCCGAGCCGATCGAGCCTCCGCCGCCGGTGACGACGACCCGCTTGCCGCGCACGAAAGCCTTCAACGGCGCTTCGTCGACCTCGACAAGGGGACGAATGAGAAGGTCGTCGTCGATCACCGCGTGAAGGCGGGCAGGCTGGGCGAAGCCGCTCGACTGGGCGACGTCGAGGCGGATGGTGGGAATGCCCACCCTGCGGAACGCGCCGATGACCGCTTCCATGAGCGGCGTCGCATGGAGGGCCTCGGGCGCGATGATGGCGCGCTGGATGGTGATCCCGCGCTCCGCCGCATCCCGGACGATTGTCTCGATCTGATCGGTCGTTCCCCAGACGGGGACACCGCGGACGGCCTGTCCGGCCTCCTGAATGATGGGGGATACGATGCCGAAGATCCGGATCGGGCCTGCGACACCAGCCTCGACGGCGCGGATGACCGAGTCGGCATCCGATGCGCGCCCGATGACGAGCGCGGCCAAAGGATCGCGGTTCTGAGCCGTCTGCCGGCGCCAGGAGCGATAGGCCCGGTAGGCGATGCGGGGGCCGCCGAGCAGAATCACCTGGACGCACCAGTAGATCACCAGGGTGCGCCCGCCGAGCACCTTGGCGTCGTCAGTGAAGCGCGGTGAGACGAGGTAATCGGCGATCAAGAGGAGGGCCGTCAGGATGCAAACGGCCTTGAAGATGCCGAACAGATCGAACAGCGAGGCGAAGCGCCAGCGCGAGGCGTAGAGGGAGCAAGCGCCATAGACCAGGAGGGCGAAGGCGGCGAAGCCGAGTCCGGCCAGGACGGGATCGATGCCGCCGATGGAGCGCACGGGTGGTTCGCCCCGCAGAAGCAAGGCCAACATCAGGGCAGCAAAGGTCACGCCGAAGTCGTGCAGAACGACCCAGACCTTCTTCATTCGCGCTCCCGTGGCCTCGGCCATGGGAGAGTGAAAGAGGCTGTCGAAGGACATCACCCATTCCCTGATTGTCGTCAGATCGCGCCGAGGGCCGATTTTGCTTTCTGGGATTCGATACAACTGTTCCTGCAAAGAATATCGCCGGTTGCCGGCAGTCAAATCGAATCTTCCGGAACCATCATGCGGCAGGACGCACGGCTGCGCACCTCACGTTTGAAGACCAAGGGTGTCAGGGCAGATTGCCAATCTGATATATCAGGTGTACCTGTCATATCAGGGAGCTTTGCATGCTGACCGTCATCGGCGGATCGCGAGACAGGCAGGCGGCGCGTGGCCGGACGGCGGCAGCGTCGATCCACGGTCTCCTGCGCGAAGACATCCTGTCATTGCGGCGCGAGCCCGGTTCCCAGCTCAACGAGAAGGACATCGCCGCCCAACACGGCGTCAGCCGCACGCCAGTGCGCGAGGCGCTGCTGCGCCTCTCCGACGAGGGGCTGGTGGATATCGTCTCGAAGTCCGGCACCTACGTGTCCCGCATCCCGCTCACCGACCTGCCCGAGGCGATCACGATCCGCCGGGTGCTGGAGCAGCTCGCTGTGCGCGCCGCCGTGGAGCGAGCGACGAAGAGCCAGATCATCGAACTCGGGGCCATCGTGGCGCGCTCGGCCGAGGCGGCCGAAGCGGGCGATACCGAGGCCTTCCACCGGGCCGACGAGGCCTTTCACGAGGCGATCGCCGCGATCGGGCGCCACCCCGGGGTCTGGGCGCTCGTCAGGCATGTGAAGCTGCAAGTCGACCGGTTCCGCCGGCTGACGCTGCCGCTGGAAGGGCGGATGGCGCGCGTGGTGGCGGAGCACGACGCCGTGCTGAAGGCCATCGAGCAGCGCGAGCCGGATGCCGCCGCCGAGGCGCTCGGCCGTCACATCGACGGGCTCCAAATCGGCGCCGAGGATCTCAAGCGGTTCAACCCGGACTTTTTCCTGGAGGACACGGGGCGCCCTGACCTGAAGCGCGCCTGACGCCATTCAACCGCGACCGCCAGACAAGGCGGCGCGGCAACAAGCGGCGGGGAAACCGCCCATCGCGACTCATCATCACGGGTAGGGAGGAAACCCCCATGACACTGACACGCCGCAACGCGCTGATCGCAGGCGCAGGACTTGCATCGACAGGACTTGCCACATTCGCCACGCCGCTTCGCGCCCAGGGCGCCAAGCTGAAGTGGGCGCACGTCTACGAGACGGGCGAGCCCTATCACACCGATGCCCAGTGGGCCGCGGCCGAGATCGCCAAGCGCACTAACGGCAAATACCAGATCGAGGTCTTCCCGGCCTCTCAGCTCGGCAACGAGAACCAGATCAACGAGGCACTCGGCCTCGGCACGGTCGACATCATCTATACCGGCGTCGCCTTCGCCGGCTCGATCCACAAGCCTATCGCCATCACCAATGCTCCCTACGTGCTGCGCGACTTCAACCACTGGAAGGCCTATCGCGACTCGCCGCTGTTCCGGCAGATCGCCTCAGGCTACGAGGGACGCACCCGCCACAAGGTCACGGCGCTGACCTATTATGGCGAGCGGCACGTGACCGCCAACAAGGCGATCAACAAACCTGAGGACATGCGCGGCATGAAGCTGCGGGTGCCGCCGGCGCCGCTGTTCCTCATGTTCACCAAGTCCGTCGGCGCCAATGCGACGCCCATCGCCTTCGCCGAGGTCTATCTCGCCCTGCAGCAGGGCACGGTGGACGGTCAGGAGAACCCGCTGCCGACGATCATGGCGAAGAAGTTCTACGAGGTGCAGAGCCACATCATGCTGACCGGCCATATCACCGAGTCGCTGCTCTCCATTGTCGGGAGCCACGTGTGGGCGCGGCTCAACGACGGCGAGAAGAAGATCTTCTCGGACGTGCTGATGGAGGCCGCCTCGCGGGCGACCGACAAGATCCGCGAGAGCGAGCAGAAACTCGCCGACGAGTTCCGCAAGCTCGGCAAGACCGTGATCGTCCCGGACCGGGCGGCGTTCCGCGCCGTGGCGGTGCCGCTCCACAACGATGCGGCCTCGGGCGCCGGCTGGTCGAAGGCCGAGTACGACGCTCTTCAGGGCCTCACCTCGTCGAGCTGATACCGGACGGGCGGCCCTGACCGGGCCGCCGACCCGCTTGTCTCCCAACGCTTCAGGCGGCACCCGCGCGGTGCCGCCCCGCGTCCGCATACCGTCCGCCAGCGCGGCTCACGATCCCAAAGGTTGCCATGTCATCGCCGCCCCCGACCGCGCCCGACGCGGACCATCTCATCGTCGTCGAAGACCCTGATGTGGAGATCGAGCACTATCCGGAGGACTGGATCGCCTTCTCCCTGTTCTGGCTGATGGCCTTCGTGGTCTTCCTGCAGTTCTTCTCCCGCTACATCCTCAACTCGTCCTTCGCCTGGACTGAGGAGATTGCGCGCTACCTGCTGATGTGGGTGACCTTCGTGGGGGCGGCCGTCGCCATGCGCCGGCGCAGCCACATCGCGGTCGAGGTGCTGCATGTCTTCCTGCCGCCGCCCATCGTCAGGGTGTTGAACTTCTTCATCGACGTCGTCGTGCTCGGCTTCGTCGCCCTCCTCGTCTGGTACGCCTGGCAGGTGACGGAACGCATGGAGATCCAGCGGATGACCGTCTTCGATCTCTCCATGAGCATCGTCTATGGCGGCATCTTCGTCGGCTGCCTGCTCATGCTCTGGCGTGCCGGCCAGATGTTCATCGCCAATGCCCGTCGGGGCTGGCGTCCCGACCCTGCGGCCCATGCGCCGGTCGTGGAATAAGGATCCGCCCCGATGATCATTCTCTTTGGCGTCTTCCTCATCCTGCTGGTGGTCGGCGTGCCGGTCTTCGTCGCCCTGGCGGCCGGATCCCTCGCCTATATCAAGCTGGAGACCTTCATTCCCGACTTCGTGGTGCTGCACCGCATGGCGGGGGGCGTGGATTCCTTCCCTCTGCTCGCCGTGCCGTTCTTCATCCTGGCCGGCAACCTCATGAACACGGCCGGCATCACCAACCGCATCTTCGACTTCGCGGTGTCGGCGGTGGGCTGGATGCGCGGCGGCCTCGGCCACGTCAACGTGGTCGGCTCGGTCATCTTCGCGGGCATGTCGGGGACGGCGGTGGCCGATGCCGGCGGTCTCGGCAACATCGAGATCAAGGCGATGCGCGATCACGGCTACAAGGACGAGTTCGCCATCGGCATCACCGCCGCCTCGTCCACGATCGGACCGATCATTCCGCCGTCTCTCCCGATGGTGGTCTTCGGGGTCGTGGGCAACGTCTCCATCGGCCAGCTCTTCGCCGGCGGGCTCATTCCCGGCGTTCTGATGGCCGTGGTGATGATGTTCTACGTCACCTGGTACTCCCGCCGGCACAATATCGGCCGGGACCAGATGTTCCGGATGAAGGCGCTGCTCACCAGCTTCGTCAGGGCCATCCCGGCGCTGTTCACGCCGATCCTGATCATTGGCGGCATGTCGTTCGGCGTCTTCACGCCCACAGAGGCTGCCATTGCGGCCTGTGCCTGGGCGCTGCTGCTCGGTGTCCTGCTCTATCGCTCGCTGTCGCTGAAGCAGTTCTACCGCATCACGCTCGACACCATCGAGATGACGGCCAGCGTGCTGGTCATCGTCGGCGCCGCCTCGCTGTTCGGTTGGGTGCTGACGACCACCCGCGTGACCGAGACGATCGCAACCAGCATCCTGTCGGTGACCGACAATCCCCTGCTCATCATGCTGCTCCTGAACGTCTTCCTGCTCCTCGTCGGCTGCTTCATGGAGACGATCGCCGCCATCTCGATCCTCGTGCCGATCCTGATGCCGATCATCATTCATGTCGGCATCGATCCGGTGCAGTTCGGGGTCGTCATGGTGCTCAACCTGATGATCGGACTGCTGACGCCGCCGGTGGGCATGGTGCTGTTCGTGCTGTCGCGTGTGGCGCGCGTCAGCCTCGACCGGACCATCGTGGGGGTCACGCCGTTCCTCATCCCGCTGCTGATCGTGCTGGTGCTGATCTCCGTCTTTCCGTGGTTCACGACGGCGCTGCCGACGCTCTGGTATCGCTGACGCTTCTTTGCCCGGGACATCCCGAAGGCCCGCCCTCGCCGGCGGGCCTTCTGTCGTTCGGGGAGGGGGGATTCCGCTCCCGCTTGACTCCTTAGCGCCTGTCTTTGTAAGTAACTGGTGAGTGAATTATGGCTCCGCCAGAGAGCCGCCGGGAGAACGACGCTCATGGTTCGGACGACGACCGGATCGGGCTGCTGATGAGCGCGCCCGCCATCCGCCTGCACGAGGCGCGCGCCTTCAAGCGCTGGACGCCCTTCGTCCGGCCGTTCCGCTTCGGCGCCGTGACGGTAGAGGGCGCCTTCCAGGCCTTCGTGACGATCGGGGTGGAGGTCGAGGGCCAAGGCCGGGCCACCGGCATGACCGCCGAACTCATGCCACCGAAATGGTTCGACAAGCGCATCGACCGCACGCCGGACGACACGGTCGGCGATCTCAGGGCGAGCCTTGCCCACGCTGTCGCGCAGGCGAACGACGCTACCATCCCCGACACAGCCTTCGGGCATCATGCCGATTTGCACGGCCGGCAACTCGCCTGGGCGCGCGGCGCGGACGTCACGCCGTTGTCGGCCTCCTTCGGCGTCGCCCAGATCGACAAGGCGGTTCTTGACGGCCTGTCGAAGGTCCTGGGCGCGAGCTTCGTCTCGGTGCTGGCCAGCAATGCGGTGGGGCTCGATGCGCGGCTGACGCCGGATCTCGACCAGGCGTCGATCGAGCGGCGTCTCGCCGCGCTGACGCCAGGCCGCAGCATCGCGATCCGCCACACGGTGGGACTGACCGATCGGATCGAGGGGCCGGACAGCCTCGCCAGCGAGTTCGACGCGGCGGATCTGCACTATCTCAAGATCAAGCTCGGCGGCGACCCGGCCTCCGACTGCATGCGGCTGGTCGAGATCGCCGGCCTGATCGACAGGCGCGGCGTCGCCTGCCGCATAACGGTCGACGCCAACGAACAGTACGACCCGACGGGCCTTGCATCGCTGCTGGCGCTGATCGATGCGGAGCCGCGCCTCAAGGAGGTCGCCGCGCGGCTTCTCTTCATCGAGCAGCCCTTCGACCGCCGCGTCACCTTCGAACGGGAGCTCGATGCCCGCGTCGCGGCCCGCAGCGTCATCATCGACGAGGCGGATGACGGCTACGACGCCTTCCCGCGCGCGAAGGACCTCGGCTATCGCGGCGTGTCGTCCAAGTGCTGCAAGGGCTTCTACAAGGCGCTGCTCAACGCCACGCGGGTCGCTGTCTGGAACGCGGAAGCCGGCGAGACGCGCTACCTCGTCTCGGCCGAGGACCTGACCTGCCAGCCGGGCCTTGCCGTGCAGCAGGACACCGCCTTCGTCGCCGCTCTCGGCCTCACCCATGTCGAGCGAAACGGCCACCACTACGTGGACGGTTTCGGTTCCGCGCCGGAGGTCGAGGCCGAAGCGTTCCGGTCCGCGCATCCCTCGCTCTATGCCCGCACCGACCGTGTCAGGCTCGCTGTCGCCTCGGGCAGGCTCGACCTCTCTTCGCTCGACGGGCCGGGCTTCGCCTCGGGCGCGTCGCCGGACCTCGCATCCCTCGCTCCCCTCGAAACCGCCACCATACAAGGACAATCCGCATGACCAGGACCCTCGGTGTCGTGATGCACGGCGTGACCGGCCGCATGGGCACCAACCAGCATCTCGTCCGCTCCGTTGCCGCCATCCGCGCCCAGGGCGGCGTGCTGATGTCGGACGGCTCGCGCGTGCAACTCGACCCGATCCTCATCGGCCGCAACGCCGACAAGGTGGCGGCCCTTGCGAAGGCCAATGGTGTCGAGCGCTGGTCGACCGATCTCGACGGGGCCATCGCCGATCCGTCAAACCAGATCTTCTTCGATGCGGCGACGACGCAGATGCGCCCGACGCTCCTCGAGAAGGCGATCCATGCCGGCAAGCACATCTATTGCGAGAAGCCCATCTCGACCAATCTCCCCGAGGCGCTGCGCATCGTGAAGCTCGCCCGCGACAAGGGCGTCAAGAACGGCACGGTGCAGGACAAGCTGTTCCTGCCGGGCCTGATGAAGCTGAAGTCGCTTCGGGATTCCGGCTTCTTCGGCAAGATGCTCTCGGTGCGCGGCGAGTTTGGCTACTGGGTCTTCGAGGGCGACTGGCAGGCGGCGCAGCGCCCCTCGTGGAACTACCGCAACGAGGACGGCGGCGGCATGATCCTCGATATGGTCTGCCACTGGCGCTACGTGCTCGACAACCTCTTCGGCGCGGTGAAATCGGTCTCCTGCCTCGGCGCGACCCATATTCCCGAGCGCTGGGACGAAAACGGCAAGCCCTACGCGGCGACGGCGGACGATTCAGCCTATGCGACGTTCCAGCTCGAGGGCGGCGTCATCGCCCACATGAACATGAGCTGGGTGACGCGCGTCTATCGCGACGACCTCGTCACCTTCAACGTCGATGGCACGCTCGGGTCGGCGGTCGCCGGCCTCCACGACTGCGTGATCCAGCCACGCAATGCGACGCCGCGACCGGTCTGGAACCCGGACCAGAAACAGACCATCGACTTCCGCTCGACCTGGCAGAAGATGCCGGACAACCAGACCTACGATAACGGTTTCAAGACGCAGTGGGAGATGTTCATCCGCCACGTCGTGGAGGACGCGCCCTATTCCTACACGCTGATGGAAGGCGCCAAGGGCGTCCAGCTGGTCGAATGCGCCCTGCAGAGCTGGAAGGAGCGCCGCTGGATCGACGTTCCGAAGCTGACGGTGTGAGGGGGGACGGGACCATGCTCGACAAGCCGAAGACCGCCGCCAGCGTGCGGCTGCCGACCGCAGACCGGGGGATCGAGACCTACCTGCTCTCCGTGCCGCGGCAGTTTCCCGACCGGGTGACGCGGCCGCTGAATCGCGTGGCGCTGGCGGCAACGCACATGGTCGCCGATCCGCTGGCCGACAACGATCCCTGGCTGACCAACGCCATCGACTGGGACCGGACCATGGCCTATCGCGACTATCTCTGGGGCCTCGGCCTCGGCGTCGCAGAGGCGATGGACACCGCCCAGCGCGGCATGGGGCTCGACTGGGCCGGCGCGCTGGATCTCATCGGCCGGTCCGTCCGGCAGGCGAAGGCGACGCCGGGGGCCGTCGTCTTCTCCGGCGCCGGCACCGACCATCTCGATCCGGCCGAGGCGACGTCGGTCGATGATGTCATCCGGGCCTACGAGACCCAGTTCGAGGCCATCGAGGCGCTTGGCGGGCGGATCATCCTGATGGCGTCCCGCGCCCTGGCGAGGGTCGCAAAGAGCCCCGACGACTACGGGCGCGTCTATGACCGCATCCTTTCGCAGTCGGCACAGCCGGTGATCATCCACTGGCTCGGCGACATGTTCGACCCGGCGCTGGCGGGCTACTGGGGCTCAGCCCATGTCGATGCCGCCATGGACACGGCCGTCGACGTCATCAACCGCAACGCGGCCAAGGTCGACGGCGTGAAGATCTCCCTCCTCGACAAGGACAAGGAGATCGCGATGCGGCGGCGCCTCGCGCCGGGCATCAGGATGTATACCGGCGACGACTTCAACTATGCGGAGTTGATCGCCGGAGACGATCAGGGCTATTCCCACGCCCTTCTCGGCATTTTCGATGCCATCGCGCCCGCCGCGGCAGGGGCCCTGTCGGCACTCGCGGACGGCGATCTCGCGACCTTCCACGACATCTTCGCGCCGACGGTGCCGCTCTCCCGGCACATCTTCAAGGCGCCGACGCGCTTCTACAAGACCGGCGTCGTCTTCGTCGCCTATCTCAATGGCCATCAGGACCATTTCACCATGGTGGGCGGCCAGGAGAGTACGCGCTCGACGCAGCATCTCGCGGAACTTTTCCGGCTTGCCGACCAGGCGGGGATCTTCCGCGACCCGGACCTGGCCGCGGCGCGGATGGCGGCCGTCATGGCGACGCGCGGGGTGGTGTGAGGGGCCGGCAGACTCCGACCTGCTCGTCATGCCCGGGCTTGTCCCGGGCATCCACGAATTCCTTTGGCGCCGTGTTCAAGTCGTGGATGCCCGGGACAAGCCCGGGCATGACGCGACGAGGGACGCGGCCTGATCCGCGGACGCTCCGATGCGCGATTTCTCCGCCGACCACTCGCTCCTCTCCATCAACACCGCGACGGTGAGGAAGCAGGGCGATCTCCTCGCCATCATCGAGGCCTGCGCGCGGCATGGCGTCGGCGCCATCTCGCCCTGGCGCGACCAGGTGGCGACGGTCGGGCTCGATGCCGCGGTGAAGGCGGTGAAGACCCATAGGCTGAAGCTCTCGGGCTATTGCCGCGGTGGCATGTTCCCGGCCGATGCTGCGCGGCGACAGGAGGCGCGTGACGACAACCGCCGGGCGGTGGACGAAGCAGCGGCTCTCGGCGCGGCCTGCCTGGTTCTGGTGGTCGGCGGGCTGCCGCATTTTTCGCGGCCGGGCTCGGCTGTCTCGCACGATCTCGGCGCCGCGCGCGCCCAGGTCGAGGACGGCATCGCGGAACTGCTGGACTATGCAAAGCCCGCGAGCATGCCGCTCGCCATCGAGCCGCTGCATCCGATGTATGCGGCGGACCGGGCCTGCGTGAACACGCTCGAACAGGCGCTCGACATCTGCGACAGGCTCGATCCCGCTAGGACCGGCGCGCTGGGCGTCGCCGCGGATGTCTATCACATCTGGTGGGACCCGAACCTCTACCGGGACCTCCGGAGGGCCGGGCGTGAGCGGCTACTCGCCTACCATGTCTGCGACTGGCTGGTGCCGACCCGCGACCTGCTCACCGATCGCGGCATGATGGGCGATGGGGTGATCGAACTGAAGAAGATCCGGGCTGCTGTAGAAGCCGAGGGCTTCGCGGGATTCTGCGAGGTCGAGATCTTCTCCGAGCTCGACTGGTGGCAGCGCCCGATGGACGAGGTGCTGAAGACCTGCATCGAGCGGCACAGACGCGTGGTGTGAGGGCGCCTAAGCCTTCACACCCCGGAGCACAAAATCCACCACATGCGCCCGCCGTGCGGCGATGGAGGCGGGGTCCTCCATGTCGGCGTCGAAGATCACCGACAGCGTGTAGATGTTGGAGAAGAAGAAGTAGCAGATGCCGATGATGGTGATCCACAACTGGCGGGCATCGAGCCCGGCGCGAATGGAGCCGTCGGCGTTGCCCCGGGCGATGATGCGGCCGATGGCGTCGATGACCGGCGAGTTCATGCGGTTCACCTGCGCCGACTTCTTCAGCACCTTGGCGCGCTGGCGGTTCTCGGTCGCGAGCAGGTTGATGAAGGTGCGGTCACGCACGAACGAGTCGAAGGTGAATTCGACGAAGCGGGTCAGCGCCTCGACCGGTGCCAGGCGGTCGAGCTCCAGTTTCTGTTCAGCCGAGCGGGCGCGCTCATAGGCGGCCTCGAGGACCGCCAGGTAGAGCAGCTCCTTTGACGAAAAATAGTGATATATCATGCGCTTGTTGATGCGCGCGCGATCCGCGATGTCGTCGGTCTTCGCTCCCTCGAACCCCTTGTTGGCGAATTCGCGGGTGGCGACGTTGAGGATACGCGCGCGCGTGCCCGCGCTGTCGCGCTTGCGAACTGCCTTCGCCACTGGTGCAGGTTCTGCCACGCCGTCCCCGTCCGTCATCGGCGCCGCCCTGGCGATTCGCCGTCGAGGCCGAGATTTGCACGATGGGCCGCGCCCGTCATGACGGCGCGTCCAGCGCCTCCAGGAGGCCGCGCACATAGCCGGCGGCGCGGGCCGCGCAGGCAGGGCCATCGGGATCGTAGATGAAGGGTTCGATGGCGATGTCGCCGGCATAGCCGGTCTCCCGCAGCGCCTTCAGGACGCCCGCGAAGCGGTCCTGGCCCTCGCCGGGGCCGCGGCGGTTGGCGTCGTTGAGCTGGACATGGCCGATCAGGCCGGTCGGCACCCACCGCCTGACAAGGTCGGCGACCGCGTCCGTCTCGTGGGCGGAGGCGGCCGAGGTGTCGATCATGGTGCGCAAGGCGGGATGGCCGATGTCCTCGACCATGCGCGCGGCCTCTTCGATCGTCTGGATGAAGACGTTGTCCGGTGGGGCCAGCGGTTCGAGACAATAGGTGAGGCTTCTCGCGGCCGCCTCGGGCGCAAGGGCCGCGAAGAGGTCGCGGGCGCGCCGCCAGGCGTCGTCGTGGCTCTGACCGTCCGCAGGGCGCCGCTGGGCGGGCGAGCCGTGAACCATGACCTTCGCGCCGAGCCCGGCGGCGAGGTCGAGGAGGCCGAGGATGACGTCGCGCGTGCGGGCGCGCACGGCATCGTCGGGGCTGGTGATGGACAGGCCTTCCGGCGTCACCAGCAGCCAGTGCAGGCCGGTGACGGCGAGGCCATGGTCCTCGACCGTCCGGCGGGTCGCGGCGATCGCAGCCGCCGGCAACCGGTGCGGCGCTTCCGCCAGCGTGAAGGGCGCGACCTCCAGACCGTCATAGCCGACCGCCTTCGCGAAGGCGCATTGCCGGGCGAGGTCGAAGGGCTGGAGCACTTCGTTGCAGAGGGACAGGCGCATGCGCGGGCTTCACAAACGGTGGCGGGAAATGCTCCCTGCATCAGGACGCACCGCGGTAGAGCAAGGCGGTGGAAGCGAGGGGCTGGTTCTGCAGCCCCTCGCCGTCACTGGATCCGAATATTCGCGGCGCGGATGACGTCGCCCCACTTCGTCACGTCCGCCGCATGCACGGCACGAAGTGCCTCGGGCGAGCGTTGCGCCTCGACCGGAGCCTCGGCGCCGAGCTGAAGGAAGCGCGCCCTCGCCGTCGGGTCGTCGATGGCCTTGCGCAGGGCGGCGTTGAGGGCCGCGATCACCGGGGCCGGCGTGCCCTTCGGCGCGAAGACGGCATTCCATACCACCATGTCGACGCCGGCCATGCCGGCTTCGGTCGCCGTCGGGACATTGGGCAGGACAGGCGAACGGGTGGGGGCAAGGATGGCGAGCGGCGTGATGGTGCCGCCCTGGACCTGGCTCATCAGGCTCGTCACCTGGTCGCAGATGTAGCCGACATTGCCGGCGACGAGGTCCTGGATGGCCGGACCGGTGCCGCGGTAGGGGACGAGCGTGGGCGAGACGCCGAGGCGCTGGTTGAGCAGCGTGCAGGCGAGGTGCGAGGTGGAGCCGACGCCGGCATTGCCGTTGTTCACCGTCGCGGCATTGGCCTTCAGATGGGCGGAGAATTCGCCGAGGGTCGTGCTCGGCAGCTTCTTGGCGGAGACCAGCATGATCGGCGCGGAGGCGGCGATGCCCACCGGTTCGAAGTCGGTCAGCGGGTTGAACGTGAGGTTCGGGTAGAGCGCCGGCGAGAAGCTCATGGTGCTCATCGGCCCCATGAGAATGGTGTGGCCGTCGGCCTCGGCACGGGCGACGCGCGCCGCGCCCGTCGTGCCGGCGGCGCCCGCGACATTCTCCACCACGACCTGCTGGCCGAGCGACTGCGACATGCGCTCGGCGACGAGCCGCGCCACGATGTCGGTCGGTCCGCCGGCGGCGAAGGGCACCACCATGGTGATGGGGCGCGAGGGGAAGGTCTGGGCGGTGGCGGGGATGGCCGCGGCGGCGGCGAGAACGGCGGCGAGCGCCAGTCTTCTGGTGATCACGATATCCTCCCTGATGGCTGGATGCCTGTGGGGCATCTCTTGGGTCGAAACGTTAGCCGCCGCCCCGGGAAGCGTCAATCAAGTATGTAACCAGTGAGTGACTAACGTGGCGGCGCCGCATGGGCGCCCATAGCATCAGGGACCTGCGCGCCACCCTTTTCCATGCCTCGTGAAAGAGATGGGACTACGGATCTCAGCGGGGCCCGTTCGCCAGGCGGCGCTCCCACGCATAGGCGGCCTCGACGATCTCGGTGAGATCGTCGTGTTCGGGGGTCCAGCCGAGGCGGGTGCGGGCGCGGGTGGCGTCCGCCACCACGGCGGCGGCGTCGCCCGGACGGCGCGGCGCGTAGTCGGCGCGGAAGTCGACCTTGGTCACGGAGCGGACGGTGTCGATCACCTCCTTCACCGAATAGCCATGACCGTAGCCGCAGTTGGCGACCATGCTCTCGCCGCCGGAACGCAGGTGGGCGAGGGCGGACAGATGCGCGCGCACGAGATCGGTGACGTGGATGTAGTCGCGCAGGCAGGTGCCGTCCGGCGTCGGATAGTCGGTGCCGAAGACATCCATCTTCGGCCGGAGGCCGAGCGCCGTCTGCACCGCCACCTTGATGAGATGGGTGGCGTTGGGGGTCGACTGGCCGGTGCGGCCCTTCGGATCGGCGCCGGCGACGTTGAAATAGCGCAGCACGACATAGGTCAGGTCATGGGCGGCTGCGGCATCGCCCAGCATCCATTCGGTGATCAGCTTCGATGTCCCGTAGGGGCTCTCGGGCCGTGTCGCGGCCTCCTCGTTCACCGGCATGACCTCGGGCGTGCCATAGACCGCGGCGGTCGAGGAAAAGATGAAGCGCCGGACGCCCGAAGCGACGGCCGCGGCAATGACGGCGCGGGTCTTCACGGTGTTGGCGAGATAGTAGCCGAGCGGATCGGCGACCGAGTCCGGCACAACGATGCGGGCGGCGAAGTGGATCACGGCATCGATGCCGTGAAGCCGCATGATGGTCTCGACCAGTTTCTGGTCACCCATGTCGCCGACGATCAGGGTTGCGCGCGGGTCCACCGCCCAGGCAAAGCCCGTGGACAGGTTGTCGAGAACCACGACGCTTTCGCCCGCGTCGAGAAGTTCGAGAACCATGTGGCTGCCGATATAGCCGGCGCCGCCGGTGACGAGAACGGTCATGGTCTTTCCCCGCTGGCGGCGGTCTGGCGCGCCGGATGTCCCGGCTCATGGCCTAGCGGAAAGAGGTCAAGAAAGTGCCAAGGGACAGGCGGACGCGCTATTCGGCGGCCCGGGCGAGCGGCGGATGCGCACCCTCGCGCAAGGCCCGGCCGATCGACCGGTAGGTGAACCCGGCCCGGGCCGCCGCCTCGGGCTCGACGAGATTGCGCAGGTCGACCAGAACGGGCTGCCGCATGGTCGTCGCGGCCGCCACGAGATCGAGCGCGGCGAACTCCTCCCATTCGGTGAGGATTACCGCGACATCGGCTCCGGCCAGCGCCGCCATGGCGCTGTCAGCCATGGCCACGCCCGGCAGCAGCGGGGCGGCATTGGCCATTCCGGCTGGATCATAGGCGACGATGTGCGCGCCTTGCTTCTGCAGTTGCGGCAGGATGACGAGTGCCGGGGACGAGCGCATGTCGTCGGTGCCGGCCTTGAAGGTGAGGCCCAGCACGGCGACGATCTTGCCGGCGACCGATCCGTCGGAGGCACGCACGATCTTGCGAACCATCTCGCCCTTGCGGGCGTCGTTGACGGCAATCGCCGTCTCCACGGAGCGCAGCGGCACGCCGTGATCCTGCGCGGTCTTCATCAGCGCCAGCAGGTCCTTCGGGAAGCAGGACCCTCCGAAGCCGGGGCCGGCCTTCAGGAATCGCTCACCGATGCGCGGGTCGAGACCGATGCCGCGCGCCACGTCCCCGACATCTGCGCCGATCTCCTCGCAGAGATTGGCGATCTCGTTGATGTAGGTGATCTTCAGCGCCAGGAACGAGTTGGCGGCATATTTGATCAGTTCCGCGGCCCGGCGGTTGGTGACGAGGAGCGGGGCGCCGGCATCGGTCAGCGGCCGGTAGATGGACGCCATGATCGCGCCCGCCCGCGGGTCCCCGATGCCGACGACGATGCGGTCGGGGCGCATGAAGTCGGCGATGGCAACGCCCTCGCGCAGGAATTCAGGGTTCGAGACCACCGCGACATCGACCTCGGGCCGCATGGCGCGCATCAGCGCCTCGACCTCGTCGCCGGTGCCGACCGGGACGGTCGATTTCACGGCGATGGCGGCAAATCCCGACAGGTTGCGCGCCACCTCGGCGGCCGCGGCCATGACCTGGGCCATGTCGGCATGGCCATCGGAGGGCCGCGGAGGCGTGCCGACGCAGATGAAGATCGCGTCAGCATCCATGACGTTGCCGGCGAGGTCCGCGGCGAAGCGCAGACGGCCGGCGTCCACCTGCTCCGCCACGAGTTCGGCAAGGCCGGGTTCGAAGATCGGCATGCGTCCGGCAACGAGACCCTCAATGCGTGTTCGGTCATGATCGACCACCATCACGTCGTGGCCGATGCGCGCCAGGCACGCCCCGGTGACGAGGCCGACATAGCCGGCTCCCATGATGGTGACGCGCTGTGTGCCGTGATCCATGGCGTCATCCCGATCTGCCCGGGCCACCGGTTCCCGTCCGGCTCGACCCTTGCGATGCAGAGCATCGCAAGGTGACAGGGGGACGACAAGTGATGGCCGCCCAGGCCGGGCTTCACACCACCGGTGGCGGGTTGCGGGTCATCATGGTGCGGCGCTGGTGCCAGTAGGGATAGGCGGGCGGAATCGTGCTGGCCTTGTCGAGGATCGCGATCTGCTCTGCGGTCAGCTTCAGCTCGCAGGCGGCGAGATTGTCGCGGAGCTGCGCCTCGTTGCGTGCGCCGATGACGATGGAGGACACCGTCGGCCGGGTCAGGAGCCATGCCAGCGCAACCTGCGGGATGGACCGGCCGACCTGCTGCGCTACGATCTCCAGCGCGTCCGTGACGCTGTAGAGCCGCTCCTCGGGCACGGGCCAGCTTGCATCCGTCGCCAGCCGGCTGTCCTCCGGCGGGCGCCTTGTTCGCCCGATCTTGCCGGAGAGCTTGGCGCCCGACAGCGGCGACCAGACCAGCGTCCCAACGTTCTGGTCGAGGCCGAGCGGCATCAACTCCCATTCGAAGTCGCGCGCCACCAGCGTGTAATAGGCCTGGTGGGTGACCGGGCGCGGCAGGCCGTGGCGGTCGGCGAGGGCCAGCATCTTCATCAGGTGCCAGCCGGAATAGTTGGAGACGCCGAAATAGCGGATTTTTCCCGCGTGGATCAGCGCGTCGAGCGCCTGCAGCATCTCCTCGATAGGGGTCAGCGCGTCGAAGGCGTGGAGCTGGTAGAGGTCCACATGGTCGGTGCCGAGACGCTTCAGGCTGGCTTCGCAGGAGGCGATGATCTTGTGGCGCGAGGTGCCGATGTCGTTGGGGCCGGGACCCATGGGCATGCCGGTCTTGGTGGCGATGAGTACCTTGTCGCGGCGCCCCTTGATGGCCTCGCCGAGGATTTCCTCCGACAGTCCCGTCGAATAGCCGTCGGCGGTGTCGAACATGGTGCAGCCGAGCTCAAGGCAGATATCGACGAGGCGCGTCGCTTCCGCGACGTCTGTCGCGCCCCATTTGCGCAGGAACTCGCTACCGCCACCGAAGGTCGCGGTGCCGAGCATCAGAGCGGGAATCTTGAGGCCCGAGCCTCCGAGCGTGCGGTAGTCCATCGCGTCACCTCCCGGCGGCGATCCAGCGTCGCCTTGGGGGAGGATAGTCGGAGGGGGCGCGTGCCGGTGCAAGGCGCGCCGGAGGTGGGGAGTTATGCGCGCCCACCGACCACAAGCTTCGGTTGCAGGATCGGCGCATGGCGCTCGCCCAGGCAGCGCATGGCGATGTCGAGGGAGGCGAGGCCGTCTGCGCCGCCGGTAACGGGCGCCGAGCCGGTCCGGACCGCCTCCACGAAGGCGGTGAGTTCGGCGCGCAGCGGCTCGGCATAGGCGACCGACAGGTGCCGCATCGAATAGGAGCCGTCGGGCTTGTAGTCGAAGCACTCGGTGACCTGGCGGGTGATCAGGTCGCCGGTGATGTATTTGTTGCGTGTCGCGACGTGCACCGTGCGCGCCTTGAAGGGCGTCAACCAGTTCGTGTTGATGTGGGCGAGGACGCCCGAGGCGGTTCGGAACTGCAGCAGGGCGATGTCCTCGCGCGCGGCATGGATCGAGTTGGTCTGCGGCTGGATCTCGGCGATCTCCGAGCCGGTGAACCAGCGGATCAGGTCGATGTCGTGAACGGCGAGGTCGATGACCACGCCGATGTCGGACATGCGCGGCGGGAAGGGGCCGACGCGGGTGATCTGGATGGAGAAGATGTCGTCGCCTGCGATGGCCTGGCGGATCGACTGCACCGCCGGGTTGAAGCGCTCGACATGGCCGATCATCAGCGTCACGCCGGCCTTTTCCGCCGCCTCGATGATGCGGCGGCCTTCCTCGACCGACTGGGCAATGGGCTTTTCCACCAGCACGTGGATGCCGCGGGCGATGGCGGCGAGCGCGATGGGGGTATGGAGCTGGGTCGGGGCGGCGATGGTCAGGGCATCGACGCCGGCGTCCATGAGCGCGTCGAGCGAGGCGAAACCCGGGCAGCCCAGCCGCGATGTGACGAACTCGACCTGCGCCGCATCGGGGTCGGCGACGCCCGCCAGCGTCACGCCGGGCAGTTCGGCAAGCACGCGGGCGTGGTTCTTGCCCATCACGCCAAGGCCGACCACACCGATGCGAAGGGGCGTCGTCGGGGAAGGGGACTGGGTCATGTGACGGCCTCGGGAATCGGTCGGAGCGACGCTGTCGCCGCATCCTGTGGCCGCTCCTATACGATTTCCGCTGGCTTCAGCGCAAACCTGCCGCCATCACGATGGATGACGGCGCGTGACGGCCGCACGCGGAAAGGGGCGGCTCGTGGAGCCGCCCCTCGCGCCGTTGCTGGTGAGCCTCAGTCGCAGACGGTCACGCGGCGATAGACGCCATAGACCGGGTCGAAGCGGCGGATGATGGTGCAGGCCGGAGCGATGGCGGCTCCGACACCGATGATCCCGAACTGGACATGGCGGCGGTGCCAGCCCCAGGGGCGGTGACCGTGCCAGCGGCCAGGTCCCGCCCAGGCCGGGCGGATGCCGAAGCGGGGGCCGCCGTGGCGGAAGGCGCCGCCGTGGAAGCCGCCGTGGAACCCGCCACCGTGGAAGCCGCCGCCGCGGAACCCGCGGGCCTCGGCATCGGTGGCGGCGAAGGTGACGGAGCCGGCGAGCGCGAGAGCGGCGACGGCGAGCACTTTGGTGGTGATGCTGGTCATGGAACTCTCCTTCGAGTGTTTCGGAAGCCCGATCGCTTCCCGATGACCAGACCGTGCCAGAGGCCCTTTCCCGTCGATGTGATGGCCGTCACGGATTGCGCGATCCTGAACGGCGGGTCGACGCCGCGTCTAGCGCCGCCAGCCGGCGAGCGCTGCCGCCGCGCCCTGACGTCGGGCAAGCTCCGCCACGTCGGATCTGACCACGCGCTGTCCCAGCGGGAAGACGGAGGCGGCGGCAAGCTTCAGATGCGCCCAGCCGAAGGGGATGCCGATGATGGTGACGAAGCAGGCCAGCGCCGCGAGGACGTGGATGACCATCAGCGCGAAGCCGATCGGCACGAACCAGATGACGTTGCCGATGAAGCGCAGCACGCCCATGGCGCTGGGCGGCCGGCCGGTGAGTTCGCTCGCCCAGACCACATCGCGGCCGAAAGGCCAGAGCGTGTAGGAGCCGATGCGGAAGCAGGCGAAGGCCCAGGGCAGGCCGATGATGGTGACCGCGGCGATGGCACCGGCGAGGAACCACGCGAGGCCGGCAATGAGGCCGCCAAGGACGAACCAGAGGATATTGAGCAGGAAGCGCAGGGCGCCCATGGCGATGATCCGGGTTGATGAGTGACCGAACCGTCACATAGGTGCTCGCGGGCTCCTGCGCATGGCCCCGATCGCTTCGGGATGATCAGGCTGCACCCCGAGGCACTTTGCAGTCGATATCACGGTCGTCATGCATGACGCCATCCGCGGCCGCGTCGTGTGGCGGTCAGGCCTTCAACTGCGGCGCGAAGCGTCCGACGGCCGCCATGATCTCCGGGCTGCCGACATCGAGATCCCGGGTGTTCACGGTGATTTCCGAGCTGCGCGCCGGCGACCACGGGAAGTGGTCCCAGCCCTGCTCGCGCCGGCCGAAATTCTCGGCAGTCGGTACGTCGACCAGCACGAGGTCGGCGTGTTCGAGCCGTTTGACGATCCTGACCCCGGCGATGGCCTCCCACGGAATGCGCTCGGCGAACTGACCGGGGATTGTCATTCCCGTACTGTCGATGACGAGTTGAGGCCCTGTCGCCGTCTGCAGCTTGCGCTGTCCGAAGTGGACGGCAGCCAGAATGCACCCGATCAGGATCGCGCCGAAGGTGAACTCCCCTATCGATGCGTTCCACCCTCCGATGAGTGCCGCTACTGCCAGGAGTGCGACCAGAAGGTAGGCATTGCGCTCGGAGCGCTTCCTGTCGAACCGCGCTATCAGCGGGGCATCGGGGAATTGCGGCATCGCAGGTCCGGTTCCAGTCGCATGTCAGGGCGCGGCGATCTTGTTGCCCCATTGGAAGCCTGCCAAGCGGAATCCCTGGTTGGACACCCGCCGCCTGCGGCCTTAAACACGCTGCCGGGAAACTCCGGGAGACGAAGCATGCCGGTTCTGGCCGACCTCAAGGTCAAGCTCTACACCGACGGGGCCGAGAAGGCCTCCATCGTCGAGATGGCGAAGAAGCCGTGGATCCAGGGCTTCACGACCAATCCCTCGCTGCTGAAGAAGGCCGGCGTCTCCGACTATGCCGCCTATGCGAAGGATCTCGTCGCGGCCGTGCCGGATCATCACATCTCCTTCGAGGTCTTCTCCGACGACCTCAAGGAGATGGAGGCGCAGGCCCGAGTCATCGCCACCTGGGGGAAAAACGTCTACGTCAAGCTGCCGGTGACGAACTCGCGGGGCGAGCGGCTTTACGACCTCATCTACAAGCTGACCCGTGAGGGCGTGAAGATCAATTTCACCGCGCTCTATTCGGAGGCGCAGATCAAGGCCTCGGTCGAGGCGCTGAAAGGCGGCGCACCGTCCATCGTCTCGGTCTTCGCAGGCCGTCTCGGCGACGCCGGCCACGACTACATGCCGGTGATGAACTACGCCGTTGGCCTTGCCCGCGGCACCGATACGGTCGAGGTCATCTGGGCTTCCACCCGCGAGGTGTGGAACGTGCTCGAGGCCGATCGCATCGGCTGCCACATCATCACCGCCCCCGCCGATATCCTGAAGAAGCTTGAGGGCCTCGGCCGCGCGCCGGAGGACATCTCACTCGATACGGTGAAGGGCTTCGTCGCGGACGCGAAGGCGGCGGGCCTGACGCTCGAGGCGTGAGCTTCGGCCCTGCCGAACGGCCGGTCTTGAGCCGCCCGCCCGCCCGGTGCCAGATGGACGTCATGACCACAGCGACACATCCCGGCGCGATTCCGGCGGGCTTCAGGAGGATGGGGGAGACCGAGGGCTTCATCGGCCTCGCCGGTCCCTACTACTGGCGGGATGACGGAGCCGGTGGCGTCGAATACGGCTTCCGGGCCGAGGCCCGCCACGGCAACCCGAACGGCGTCCTCCACGGCGGCTCGCTCACCACCTTCATGGATACGGTGCTGGGCTACGAGGTGATCCGGGTGACCGGGCGGCGCTGCGCCACCATCTCCCTCAACACCGAGTTCCTCGCGGGCGGCCGGGCCGGCGACTGGGTTACCGGAAAGGTGCGCATCCGCAAGCTGACCGGCTCCATGGCCTTCCTCGACGGCGAGGTCTGGGCGGACGACGTGCTGGTGGTGCTGAATACAGCAATCTTCCGGCTGTTCCGGCACGAGGGCACCCCGCATGCGGTGCCCGACGGGCCGGCCACTGCGGCCGGTGCGTGACCGGAGCCGAATCGCTTCGCCTGCGCTAGACCTTCGTTTCGTCAGAATGGGCCGCTAGCGCTGGCCGATCGCCAGGCGAAGCGCCCTGCGCCCCTCCGCCTTCGCCTTCAGGGATTTCTCCGGCCGTGATCAGGAACATCTTCTCGGTCTCGGCCCTGACCCTTCTCAGTCGCCTCTTCGGCTTCATCCGCGACCTGATGTTCGCCGCCGTGCTCGGGGCGGGGCCGCTGGCGGATGCCTTCTTCGTCGCCTTTCGCATTCCCAACCAGTTCCGCGCCATCTTCGCCGAGGGCGCCTTTTCCGCCGCCTTCGTACCGGGCTTCGCCAGGGTCGCCGCCGAGCGGGGGCAGAACGCGGCGCTGGTCTTCGCCGATCGCATCTTCGCCTATCTGCTGATCGCCCAGCTCGTGCTGCTCGCCCTCGCCATCGTCTTCATGCCGACCGTGGTGGGCCTGATGGCTCCGGGCTTCGTCAACGATCCCGTCCGCTTCCCGGCGGCGGTCGAACTCACCCGCATCACCTTTCCCTATCTCGCGCTGGTCTCGCTGGTGATCCTCGTCAGCGGCGTCCTGAACGCCGTCGGGCGCTTCGCGGCGGCCGCGGCGACGCAGGTCGTGCTCAGCATCGGCATCATCGGCGCGCTGCTGCTGGCGGGCAACTTCCAGACGCCGGCGCATGCGGCGGCCTGGGGCATCATCGTGGCGGGGCTGCTGCAGTTCCTCATCGTGGCGGGCGACGCCCTGCGTGCCAACGTGATGGTGGAGCTCAGGGCGCCGAAGGTGACC
Organism: Phreatobacter aquiterrae; assembly: GCF_053471285.1. Lineage (NCBI taxonomy): Bacteria > Pseudomonadati > Pseudomonadota > Alphaproteobacteria > Hyphomicrobiales > Phreatobacteraceae > Phreatobacter > Phreatobacter aquiterrae. Next base: position 33,209 of record NZ_JBJPHW010000015.1, read on the forward strand.
CCCGAGGTGAAACAGTTCTGGAAGACCTTCGTGCCGGCGACGCTCGGCTCGGCGGGAACCCAGATCGCGGTTCTCGCCGATACGGTGGTCGCCAGCTACCTCGTCGCCGGCTCGGTCTCCTGGCTCTATTATGCGGACCGGCTGAACCAGTTGCCGATGGGGGTGATCTCGATCGCCGTCGGCACGGTCCTGCTCTCTGAAATGAGCCGCAGGGTGGCGGCCGGGGACGAGAAGGGCGCGCGCACCGCGCAGCTCAGGGCGATCGAACTCACGCTCGTCTTCACCCTGCCGGCGGTCGCCGCCTTCGTCATCGTGCCGGACACGATCATGAAGGCGCTGTTCATGCGCGGCGCCTTCTCGGAGACGGATGCCCTGCAGTCTGCGCGTGCGCTCGCGGCCTACGGGGCCGGTCTGGCGGCGCTGGTGCTCATCCGGCCGCTGACGGTCACCTTCCACTCGCGCGGCGACACCACGACGCCGGTCATCGCGGTGGCCGTCGCCATTGCGATCAACGTGGCGCTGAAGTTCGCCCTGATGGGGCCCCTCGGCCATGTGGGGCTTGCGACAGCCACCAGCGTCGGGGCATGGGTGAACCTGTCGCTGCTCGTGCTCTTCGCGCGCCGCAAGGACCTGTTCACGCTGGACGAGCGGGCGCGGCGCGTGCTGCCGAAGCTGCTCGCCTCATTCGCCGTTCTCGCCGCCACGCTGGTCGGCATGGTCTTCGTCCTTCGCGGCGTCGTCGGCGGTGGGCTCAACGAGAAGATCGCCCTGGCCGCGCTGATGGCCACAGGCGGAATCGCCTATGGGGCGAGCCTCGTATTGCTCTTCGGCAAGGAGTTCATGGGCGACCTGAGGCGGCTGCGCCGCGGCATCGGCGGGTAGGCCGGCTGCGGCCCGTTTGAACCTCGGAGCCTGCCGGGTCGACAGACAAGACCTGAAGGGGCGCGAGACGTGCCCCGATACCACAGGAGCGGCTCATGTCCGATGTCATCGAATTCCTGTTCAGCGAGCCGAAGCTGCTCGTGATCCTCGTTCTCTCGCTTGGGCTCGCCATAGCCGTGGGCGTGTGGCTCGGCGTGGTCGCAGGGCTCGCCACCTTCGCCGCCAGCGTTGTCGGCCTCTGCGTCTTCGCGATGGCGCGCTCCGCGTCCCGCTCGCGCTGACCGCTCAGCCCTGCGGGGTCGAGACGGTGCGCTGGCGGGCGCGCTCGAGGCCGAGCTTCTGCTCGCGCCAGATGACGAAGATGCCGGAGGCGACGACGATCGAGCCGCCGATGATCACATAGATACTCGGCAGGTCGGCGAAGACCAGGTAGCCGATGATGACGGCCCAGATCATCGAAAAATAGTCGAAGGGCGCGATCAGCGAGGTGTCGGCGTAGCGGTAGCTGAGCGTCAGGAAGATCTGCCCGAGGCCGCCGGTGACGCCCACCATGACGAGGAGGAAGGCCTGCAGAGGCGTCGGCACGATCCACTGGCCGATGAACGGCACGACCTGGCCGAGCGGCCAGGTGATGAGGGCGAGGATCGCGCACAGCGCCATGAAGGTGAAGACGATGGCCGCCGTCGTCTCGGTGTTGACGAGCTTGCGCACCTGGATCGTGGCGAAGGCGGCGCAGATGGCGCCGCCCAGCGAGAACATCGCCCCGGTTCGCTGGCTGTCCGGCCGGTCGCCGAAGGCGCCGACGTTCAGATGCGGCCAGAGGATGACCACGACGCCGACGAAGCCGATGGCCACTGCCGACCAGCGATAGATGCGCACCCGCTCGCCGAGGATGAAATAGGCGAGCGGCACCACCATCAGCGGCGCGGCGTAGCCGATGGCGGTGGAATCGGCGAGCGGCAGCATGGTGAGGCCGACGAAGCCGGAGAACATGCCCGTGGCGCCGATGGCGCCGCGCTTCATGTGCGAGGCGAAGCTGACATAGCGGAAGGCGTCCATGATCTCATGGCGCCAGGCGAGCATGATGAAGAGCGGGATCAGCGCGAAGAAGGAGCGGCAGAACACCACCTCGCCGACCGGGATCTCCTTGCCCGACACGCGTACCAGTGTCGACATGGAGGTGAAGGCCACCGTCGACATGAGCTTGAAGAGAATTCCCGTGGCGGCGCGGGAGAGGACGGGCATGAAGGGGAGATGGGGCGGGAGGGGATTCTTCTTCCCTCTTGAACCATGCAGAGGTGGATTCGAGCATAGCCAATGCTGCACGCATGCCCTGCGGCGGGGCCCGGAACTTATCTTCGAGACGCGCAGGACCGGAATGAACCTGAGGGGCGGTCACGGAGACCCACGGTCGCGCCGTCAGAAGCAAGCCGCGTCATTACGCCAGGGGGGAGCAATCTCATGAGAAGCGAACTCGATCCCATGTTCGATGCCAACCGTCCGCGCGTGCTGGCGATCCTGCGCATCATGACGGGGCTGCTGCTGCTGCAGTACGGCCTGATCAAGTTCTTCAACTGGCCGGTGCCTTTTCCCTCGCCGATCGAGCCTTTCCGGCTCGTCTTCTTCGCCGGGCTCTTCGAGGTCTTCGGCAGCCTGGCGGTCATTCTCGGGTGGTGGACCCGCGCCGCGGCGTTCGTGCTCTCGGGGACCATGGCCGTCGCCTACCTGCTCGGCCATGCCCATCGGTCTTTCTATCCGATCGAGAACGGCGGCACGATGGTGATCCTGTTCTGCTTCATCTTCCTCTATCTGGTCTTCGCAGGTCCCGGTGCGTGGAGCCTCGATGCGAGGGCGCGGAGCAGGGCGGAATCCGGCGCCGCCTGACCGGCGCCAGCGATCTCCCACCCGTTGCACGTCGTCGCGCCCTCGATAAGGTCTCCGGACCGCCCTGCAAGAGGCGGTGCCACGACCTTTCGTCACGCAACGGGACCCCCACATGGACAACCTCAACCCCACCCTCAACGCCTGGGCACCGCGCATGCTGTCGGTGCTCCGCATCATGGCGGCGCTGGTGCTGCTGCAGCATCCCTTCATGAAGATTCTGAGCTTTCCCGCGGCGGTGAATTTCGCGCCTGTCGGTTCGCTGCCGTGGATCGCGGGTATCATCGAACTCGTCACCGGATTGCTGATTCTGGTCGGCTTTTTCACCCGTCCGGCGGCTTTCCTCCTCGCCGGCACCATGGCCGCCGCCTATTTCCTGGGCCATGCGCCGCGTGGCTTCTACCCGATCCAGAACGGTGGCAGCCTCGCCATCATGTACTGCTTCACGTTCCTCTATCTGGTCTTCGCCGGCCCCGGCCCGTGGAGCGTCGACGCCCAGCGTTCGAACAATCCCTGACGCCGATCCGTCACCTAGCGTGACAGGACAGGCCGCGAGTCGGGAGGTCGGCTCGCGGCCTTTTTTGCATCCATGCCCATGAGTTACCGTCAGGTGACCGGTGTCTGCGGCCGGAAATCCGGACACGAAATGCTCGCCAGAGTTCACACTTGCGTGAAGCCCAGGGCAGATATGTGCGCTGCAGCAGGGTTTTGGCCGTGTCGTCTCAAAGTGCCGGGCGAGCGCGCGCAGGCGGGGCGGCGACGCCCTTCGGCTCACGGGTCCGTGCAGGGGCGCATCCCTCTAAATTGCAAGAATGCAAATATCTGCTTGCTCTAGTGCAAACCGAGGCGGACTGCGCGACGCCGGCGGGATGGTCCCGGCGTCGATGGTCCAGATCACGCCGCCTGCGCCGCCTTGGCCTCCTGAATCGTCTGCCAGACGAGGGCAGGGGTCGCCGGCATGTCGATTTCCTTGATGCCGTAGGCGCGCCAGAGTGCGTCGACCACGGCATTCATCACCGAAGGGCAGGCGCCGATGGTGCCGGCTTCGCCCGCCCCCTTGATGCCGAGCAGGTTGGTGACGCAGGGGACGTTGCGCGTCTCGAAGTGGAAGTTCGGGATGTGGTCGGCCCGCGGCATGGCGTAGTCCATGAACGAGGCGGTGAGCAGCTGGCCGCTCTCCTTGTCGTAGACGGTGCGCTCGAGCAGGGCCTGCCCGATGCCCTGGACGATGCCGCCATGGACCTGGCCCGCCAGCAGAGTCGGGTTGATGGTGACGCCGAAGTCGTCGACCACCGTATAGGCGACGATGTGGGTCGCACCGGTGTCGGGATCGATCTCCACCTCGCAGATATGCGTCCCGTTCGGGAAGGTCGGCTCCGGCGGTCGCCAGGTGCCATGGCTCTTCAGCTTCTCCCCGGCGCCGGGGAGGCCTGCGATCTTCTCGTAGGAGATCGCCTTGTCGGTGCCGACGACGCGGACGTTGCCGCCGACGATCTCGACGTCGGCGACGCCGACCTCCATCTCGGTCGCCGCCATGTCCTTGATGACGTCGGCAAGGGCCCGTGCGCCGACGTCGACCGCCGCGCCGCCGACGGGCAGCGAGCGCGAGCCGCCCGTGCCAGTGCCGCTCGGGATGAGGGCGGTGTCACCCTGAATGACGTTGATCCTGTCGATCGGAATGTCGAGGTGCTGCGAGGCAAGCTGTGCATAGGCCGTCTTGTGACCCTGGCCGTTCGACTGGGTGCCGATCCTGATCGTCACCGTGCCGTCGGTCTCGAGGCTCATCCAGGCGTTCTCGGGCGCGCCGCCGCCGCAGGCCTCGATATAGGTGGCCATGCCGATGCCGCGGATCTTGCCGGCCTTCTTCGCCGCCTTCGCCCGGTCCTTGAACGTCTCCCAGCCGGCCACCTCCATGGCGCGGGTCATGTGGCCGTCGAACTCGCCGGAGTCATAGGTGCGTCCCACCGGCGTCGCCCAGGGGAACTGGTCCGGCTGGATGAAATTGCGGCGGCGCACCTCGGCCGGCGTCATGCCGGTCTCGATGGCGATGCGGTCCATGAGGCGTTCGACGAGATAGGCGGCCTCGGGCCGTCCGGCGCCGCGATAGGCGTCCACCGGCACGGTGTTGGTGTAGGCATATTTCAGCCGGACATGCATGGCCGGGAAGGCATAGACGCCCGCCAGCATCAGCGCGCCGACATAGGGGATGAAGGTCGCGTATTGCGACAGGTAGGCGCCCATGTCGGCGACGGTGTCGACCTTCACGGCCAGCACCTTGCCGCGCTTGTCGAGGGCCGCGGTGGCGGTGGAGACGTTGTCGCGCCCCTGCGAGCAGTTGACGAAATGGTCGCCGCGCTCCTGCACCCAGGCGACCGGCTTCTTCAGTTTGCGCGCCGCCACCATGCAGAGCGGATATTCGCGGAACATGAAGGTCTTGGTGCCGAAGCCGCCGCCGACGTCCGGCGTGATGACGCGGATGTTCTCCTTCGGCATGTTGAAGATCTTGGTCGCCAGCGTCGCCTGGATGCCGTGCGAACCCTGGCTGCCCAGCGTGAGGGTAAAGCCCTTGGTCTTCGGCTCATACTCGGCGAGGCAACCGCGCGTCTCCATGTAGTTGGTGATCAGGCGGTTGTTGACGATGGTGACGGCCACCGTGCGGTGGGCCTTGGCGAAGGCCTTCTCGGTGGCCTCGGCCTCGCCGAGATGAACCTCGCCGCAGAGGTTGCCGGGGATGTCGGGCCAGACCTGCGGCGCGCCCTTCTGCAGGGCGTCGACGGCATCGATGATCGGCTCGCGCGAGGTCCAGTCGATCTCGATCGCCTCGGCGGCGTCCTTGGCCCGGTCGAGCGTGTCGGCGACCACGAAGGCGACGCCGTCGCCGACATGGCGCACGGTCTTCGAGCAGAGCACTTCCCAGGGGGGATTGGCGATCGGGTTCACCGAGGGCACCTGCGACAGGCAGGGCAGGTTGCCGACGCCCTCAAGGTCGGCATGGGTGAAGACCGCCTTGACGCCCTTCATGGCGCGCGCGGCGCTCGTGTCCTTGATGACGAAGTCTGCGAAGGCGAAGGGCGAGCGCAGGACATAGCCGACGAGGGCGCCATCCGGCACAAGGTCGGAGACGAAGCGTCCCTCGCCCTTGATCAGCGGCGCGTCCTCGACCCGGCTCAATGCCTGGCCCATTCCGAATTTCGTCGGCGTCATGTCGTGTGCTCCGGGGAACTCCCCGTCAGAATGGAACGCTTCAAGCCCGGGAGGCAAGCCTCGCCATCCGCAGGGGCGCAATGCGGCCGGAACTGGCTTCGGCAGGCCGAAGCGGCGTAGATGGGGGCCATCGCGACGCCACGGAACACGGCCAATGGATTCGCCTGACGACAAGCCCCCGACCCATCCGGCGATTTATCTCGGCATCGCCTTCTGCCTGCTCTCGGTCGCCTGGTGGTTCGCCTACTACGCCCAGTATGGCGGCGCCTTCGGCCTCCTGAAACTCAAGCTCGCCTGCATCGGCTTCGCGACGCCGGAATGCGCCTTCTTCCAGGCCAATATCCGCGGCGTGATCCCGCGCTACGTGCCTGTACTCTGGTATGCAGGCATGGTGACTCTCGCCTTCGGCGTCTGGCAGGTCTGGCAGCAGCGCAGCAAGTGAGCGCGCGGATCAGAACGCCTTGAAGGTGATGATCGTGTGGGTGTCCTGGATGCCCGGAATCAGTTGCACCTGCTCGTTGACGAAGTGGCCGATGTCGGTGCCGGGCTCGACATAGAACTTCACGAGAAGGTCGAAATTGCCGGCGGTCGAGTAGATTTCCGAGGCGATCTCGCGGTCGGCGAGGGCGGCTGCGACCTGGTAGGCCTTGCCGAGCTGGCATTTGATCTGGACGAAGAAGGCGATCATGGCGGACCTCGCGGAGGTGTTGCTCTCCCATGCCACCAAAGGGCGCTCGCGTCATCCCCCTCCAGGAGCACGGTCGCGCATCGGGCATGACGATCGCGCGCCGCGCCGGCCTTGCGGGTCGCCGCGCCATCGCCTAACTGTCGGTCACTGTCTCGTCGGGGTGCCCTTCATCGGGCTGAGAGGTCGCAAGACCAACCCGTCGTACCTGAACCGGGTCATGCCGGCGGAGGAAACCGAGATGCACGCGACCATCCCCGTCAGGGGGCGCTGACATGCCCGCAAGACTGGCCCGCACGGCGAGCGACATCCTCGCCGTCCTCCGGACGAGACGCCCGCGCGTCCATTGCATCACCAATACGGTGGCGCAGGCCTTCACCGCCAATGCGCTGCTGGCGATCGGCGCCGTCCCCTCGATGACGACGTCGCCGGACGAGATCGCCGCCTTTGCCGGGAATGCCGACGCCCTGCTCGTCAATCTCGGCACGCTGGAGCCCGAGCGCCGCGCGGTGATCCGCACGGCCATCGAGGCTGCCTCGGCCAGGGACCGGCCCTGGCTGCTCGATCCGGTCTTCGTCGACCGCTCCCCGGTGCGCGCCTCCTTCGCCCGCGACCTCGCCGCCCTCGGTCCTGCCGCGATCCGCGGCAATGCGGCGGAGATCGCCGAACTCGGGCCGGGCGAGGACATCCGCGCTCTCGCCGTCCGTCTTGGCACGGTCGTGGCGGCGACCGGGGAAACCGACATCGTTACCAACGGACCGAGGATCGCCGGGATCGCCAATGGTCACCCGCTGATGGCGCGCGTCACCGCCATGGGCTGTGCCGGGGCCGCGATCACCGCGGCCTTCCTGGCGGTGGCGGAGGACCCGTTCGAGGCCACCGGAGCCGCCATGCTGACGCTCGGGATCGCCGGGGAACTGGCGGCCGAGACGGCCCGGGGGCCGGGGAGCTTCGCGGCCGCCTATCTCGACGCGCTCTACGGTCTCGACACGCTGGAACTCGCCTCCCAGGCCCGCATCGACACCTCGCTTTGCGGAGACATGCCATGACGGCGATCGCGGTCACCATTGCCGGCTCGGATTCAGGCGGCGGCGCCGGAATCCAGGCCGACCTCAAGACCTTCTCGGCCCTCGGCGTCTATGGCGCCAGCGTCATCACGGCACTGACGGCGCAGAACACCCGCGGTGTGCAGGCGATCCACGACGTGCCGGCTGACTTCATCACGGCGCAGATCGACTCGGTCTTCTCGGATCTGGCCGTGACGGCGGCCAAGATCGGCATGCTGTCGCAGGTTGCCGTCATCGAGGCCGTGGCATCCGGCCTCGACCGGCACAAGGTCGCCAATGTGGTCCTCGATCCCGTGATGGTAGCGACATCCGGCGACAGGCTGCTCAACCCCGATGCGGTCTCGGCCCTGAGGCACCTGCTCATCCCGCGCGCCGTGCTGGTGACGCCGAACCTGCTCGAGGCCGCCGCGCTTCTCGACCAGCCGGTGGCGCGAGGCGAGGAGGACATGCTGGCGCAGGGCCAGGCGCTGATCGCCGGCGGTGCAAATGCCGTCCTGATCAAGGGCGGCCACGGAACGGGAGAGACCAGTCTCGACCTGCTGGTCGCCCCGGCCGGCGTGGTGAGGCTGGAAGCCCCGCGCATCTTCACCCGCAACACCCATGGCACCGGCTGCACCCTGTCCTCGGCCATCGCGGCGGGGCTCGCCAAGGGTTTCCCGCTGGGACAGGCGGTCAGCGAGGCCAAGGACTACGTGACGGCCGCTATCGCCGCCTCCGACCGGCTGTCCATCGGCAGCGGGCACGGCCCGACGCATCATTTCCACGCCTGGTGGTGACATGACCCCCAATCGTCGCACGACCCTCGCTGCTGGCGTCGCCGGCCTCATGGCCGCCCCGGGCATCGCCCGGGCGCAGTCCCCGTTGCGTTGGCGCATGGTGACGTCATGGCCGAAGACCCTGCCCGGGCCGGCCTTCTCGGCCCAGCGCATCGCCGACAGGATCAAGCTGCTCTCGGGCGGCCGCATCGAGGTGCAGGTCTTCGCGGCGGGGGAAGTGGTTCCGGCCTTCGCCGTCCACGAGGCGGTGGGCAATGCCACCGTCGAGCTCGGCCATACGGCCTCGTTCTTCGGCATCGGACGGGAGCCGTCTCTGGCGTTCTTCACCGCCATTCCCTTCGGCTTTACCCCGCCCGAGCACAATGCCTGGGTTCTCAAAGGCGGCGGGCAGGCCCTGTGGGACGAGGCCTCGTCCCGCTTCGGCGTGAAGCCTTTTCTCGGCGGCAATACCGGCGTCTCCATGGGCGGCTGGTTCCGCAAGGAGCTCCAGTCGGCAGACGATGTGAAGGGGCTGACCATCCGCATGGTCGGGCTCGGCGCCGAGCTGTTCCAGCGCCTCGGCGCAACCGCCATCGCCATCCCGCCCGGCGACATCTATCCGGCGCTCGAGCGCGGGGCGATCGATGCCGCGGAGTTCACCTCGCCGGGGTCCGACGTCCAGCTCGGACTCTGGCGCGCAGCGCCCTTCTACTACACACCGGGCTTCAACAAGCCGAACGGATCAAGCGAGTTGGTCGTCAACAAGGCCCTGTGGGATGGGCTGCCGGAGGATCTCAAGGGCGTCGTGCAGGCAGCCAGCGAAGCCGAACAGGCCGTGGCCCTCGCCGAAATCGAAGTCCTGAACATGGAGGCGCTGGCGACGATGGTGTCAGCCCATGGCGTCAAGCTGCGCGCCTTCCCGACGGCCATGATCCAGCAGGCCCGGCGTCATGCGAGCGACCTCGTCCGCGATCTTGGCACGCGCAGCACGATGGCCGGCAAGGTCGGCGCAGGCTATGCCGCCTTCCAGGCCCGCATAGGTCCCTGGACGCGGGTGTCGACCCACGCGGCGCTGGGTGCGCGGGAGGTCTAGCGGCCCGGCCAGCGGCGGGTCCCGGCCCTGTCGCCTTGCACCGCAGCGAGGGGGTCCGTATGATCGTTTGGACGAACGATCGTTCGACACAACGCCCGAGACGACGCCTGCCAATGGCCGACCGCGACCCCAAGAAGATCGAGATGGATGCCGGCGCGCATGTGTTGTCGGGCAATCTCGGCAAGACCGTGCAGCGCCTGCGCAAGGCCTACAACCTGTCGCTCTCGGAGCTGTCCGAGCAGTCTGGCGTCGCCAAATCGATCATCAGCCAGATCGAGCGCAACGAGACCAACCCGACGCTGGCCACCATCTGGCGCCTGAGCCAGGCGCTCGACGTCTCCATCGAGCGGGTGCTGGCGACCGCGACCGAAGAACCGTTCCTCGAGAAGCTGTCGCGCGCCGACACGCCGCTGCTGGTTTCCGACGACGGCAAGTGCCGTCTGTCCATCATCGGCTGGATCAAGACCGTCGAGTGGCTGCAGTGGTATGATTTCCAGTGCGATCCCGGCGGCGTGCTGGAAAGCGAGGGCCACCAGCGCGGCTCCATCGAGAGTCTCTCCGTGCTTTCGGGAGAGCTCCAGGTGGAGGTCGGCGACCGGGTGGAAACGGTGGGGGCCGGCGAGAGCGCCCGCTATCGCTGCGACGGTCGCCACGTCATCCGCAACGTCGGGACCGAGACCGCCCACGCGGTCATGGTCTGCATCCTCAAGGCCGCGGTGATGGAGTAGGCGTCGATCCCGACGGGATCGCCCGCCTCCGTAGCGGAAGCCGGCAAGTGTCTGGAACGGAATTGCAATTGCCCTTTACCCTGAGGTGGAGAATCCAGGCGATGAGGTTCCGATTCAGCTCTGCCGGCGGCGTCGCTCGCCCGCCGGGATGGCCAGTGCGATCCCGGCGAGGATCGCCAGCGATGCTGCGACCAGACGCACCGTCAGCGGCTCCCCGATGAACACCACGGCGCCTGCCGCCGCGATGGCCGGAACGGTGAGCTGCACCGAGGCCGCGGTGACGCGCGAGAGGGCCGGCAGGACGGCATACCAGACCGCATAGCCGAGGCCGGAGGCCAGCGCCCCCGAGGCCACCGCAAAGGCGAGGCCCGCCGCGTCCGGCGGATGCACCCGCCAGCCCCAGGCCATGAGCAGGACCGCCACCGGAAGGCAGCGGACGAAGTTGCCGGTTGTGTCGGCGAGCGGATCGGACGAGCCGCGTCCCAGCAGCGAATAGGCGGCCCAGCACAGGCCGGCAAAGGCCATCAGCGCGACGCCGAGCGGCGAGGGCGCGGCGACCCCGGGCGAGACCAGCCAGACGAGGGCGGCGAAGGCGACCGCGAGGCCGGTCCATTCCAGCGGGCCGGGCCGGTCTCCCGCCACGAGGGCGCGGGCGATCATGCCGAACTGCACCGCGCCGAACAGAACGATCGCCCCGACCGCGGCGCCCAGCCACAGATAGGCGATGGAGAAGGCGAGGGCATAGCCGAAAAGCGCGGCAGCCTGTAGCCAGCTGCCGGCGACGGCCGGAACGCCAGCGCGGCGGCCGACCATCCGCGACAGCAGAAACAGCACGACGGCGCCCGAGGCCAGACGCCAGCCGGTATAGCCCATGTCGTCGATCGCACCGTCGGCGAGGGCGAGGCGGGCCAGCACGGAGTTTGCGGCGAAGGCGACCATCGCCGTCGCCGTCAGGGCAATGGTCCTCAGCATGGCGCGCCTTCGTCAGGAGGATGGGGGGCGGGCGGCCCGTCGGCGCCGTCCGCCCTGCCGCATCATGTCCAGGCGATGACCTTCTGCTTCTGCTCGCCGAGGCCCTCGATGCCGAGGGTCATGACGTCGCCGGCCTTGAGGAACTTCGGCGGCTTCATGCCGAGGCCGACGCCGGGCGGGGTGCCGGTGGTGATGACGTCACCCGGCTCCAGCACCATGAATTCGGAGATGTAGGAGACGATGGTCTTCACGTCGAAGATCATGGTCTTGGTCGAGCCGGTCTGCATCCGCGCGCCGTTGACGTCGAGCCACATGCCGAGCTTCTGCACGTCCTTGATCTCGTCCTTGGTGACGAGCCAGGGGCCGAGCGGGCCGAAGGTCTCGCAGCCCTTGCCCTTCATCCACTGGCCGCCGCGCTCGATCTGGTACTCGCGCTCGGACACGTCGTTGCAGATGCAGAAGCCGGCGACGACCGACAGCGCGTCCTTCTTGGAGACGTAGCGGGCGCGCTCGCCGATGACGATGGCGAGCTCGATCTCCCAGTCGGTCTTCACCGACTTCTTCGGCAGCATGACGTCGTCGTTCGGGCCGACGATGCAGGAGCGCGCCTTGTTGAAGAGGATCGGCTCGGTCGGGATGGCAGCGCCGGTCTCGGCGGCGTGGTCGGCATAGTTGAGGCCGACGGCGATGAAGTTGCCGACGTCGCCGACGCAGGGGCCGAGACGCGGCTTGCCCTTCACCAGCGGCAGCTTCTCCCAGTTCGCCTTGGCGATCTTGGCCAGCCCCTTGGCCGAGAGGGCGGCGCCGGCAATGTCGGGCACGACGCCGGAGAGGTCGCGGATCTTGCCGTCGGGGTCGATCAGGCCGGGCTTTTCTTTCCCCTTGGCGCCATAGCGAACGAGTTTCACGACTTCCCCTCCCATTGTTGTTGAAGCGTCGTTGCGGTGATGATGACCGCGTCTTCAAACGTTTCGCAAGGGCGGGCCGCGCATGGAAGGGCGGCGCGGCGGTGGCGGGCTTGTCCCCTACCGCACCAGCTCCTTCATCGCCTTGTCGAGGCCGGTGAGGGTCAGCGGGAACATGCGCTGCTCCATGATGTCGCGCATCATGCCGATGGAGTGGGTGTAGTCCCAGTGCTTCTCCTTCACCGGGTTCAGCCAGATCATCGAGGGGTAGATGGAGGCGACGCGCTTCATCCAGGTGACACCGGCCTCCTCGTTGAAGTGCTCGACGGAGCCGCCGGGCTGGGCGATCTCGTAAGGCGACATGGAGGCGTCGCCGACGAAGATCACCTTGTAGTCGTTGCCGTATTTGTGCAGCACGTCCCAGGTCGGCATGGTCTCGTCGAAGCGGCGCTGGTTCTTCTTCCACACCTTCTCGTAGAGACAGTTGTGGAAGTAGAAATACTCCATGTGCTTGAACTCGGCCTTGGCGGCCGAGAACAGCTCCTCGCAGAGCTGGATATGCCAGTCCATCGAGCCGCCGACGTCGAAGAAGATGAGGACCTTGATGGAATTGCGCCGCTCGGGGCGCATCTGCACGTCGAGGAAGCCATGGCGCGCCGTCTCGCGGATGGTGCCGTCGAGGTCCAACTCGTCGGGGGAGCCGGTGCGGGCGAACTTACGCAGGCGGCGCAGCGCGATCTTGATGTTGCGGGTGCCGAGTTCGACCGTGTCGTCGTAATCCCTGAACTCGCGCTTGTCCCAGACCTTCACGGCGCGGAAGTTGCGGTTGGAATCCTGGCCGATGCGCACGCCTTCAGGATTGTAGCCATGGGCGCCGAAGGGCGAGGTGCCGCCCGTGCCGATCCACTTGGAGCCGCCCTGATGGCGGCCCTTCTGCTCCTCGAGGCGCTTCTTCAGCGTCTCCATCAACTTGTCCCAGCCGCCGAGCGCCTCGATCTGCGCCTTCTCCTCCTCGGTGAGGAACTTCTCGGTGAGTTTCCTCAGCCACTCCTCGGGGATGTTGACCTCAAGCCCCTCGGCCAGCGTCTCCAGCCCCTTGAAGGTGGCTCCGAAGACCTTGTCAAACTTGTCGATGTTGCGCTCGTCCTTCACCAGCGTGGCGCGGGAGAGGTAGTAGAAGTCGGTCGGCGCCCGTTCGATGATGTCGGCGTCCAGCGCCTCCATGAGCGTCAGATATTCGCGCACCGTGACCGGCACGCCCGCCTTCTTCAGGTCGTGGAAGAAATTGATGAACATCGGCGCAGTCTAGGGCGAAGCGGAAACGTCGTCACCCGCCCTGTTCGACGGATCAGGCGGAATCGCCGCCACCGGCCGGCACGTTCAAGCCTGTTGCGGCGGAGATGCGATCCGCCTCTGCCCGCCTGTCGCTGATACGGCGGGCAAGCGGATCACGCCAGCTCCGCCCCACCAGCCACCAGGAGAGTGGCAGGGTCAGCACCATCGCAGCGAAGACGGCGAGATAACCCATGTTGCGCATGTGGATATGGTGGCCGTTTCATGTGCCGAGGTCAAGAAAACCCGGGGGACACCAGGCTCTCGGGCCGTTCGCTCAGTCGCCACCATCGCCGTCGGACGAGGAGAGGCCGTCCATGGATGCCGAACCGGATGGGCGCGGCACACCATTGCGGTCGCACCAGCGGTCGTACCAGAGATGGGCGCCGACAAGCGCCAGAAGCACGCCGAGCGAGGCGAGGGCCGTGATATCCATGACGCCATCCTCGCACGGGGCGGTTGCGCTATCGTCAACGCGATCCCGACAATCCGTGCAGTGCAACCGGCGTGGAGAGGCGGGCAGGGCGACCGGACGGCTGGCCGATCAACTGCCCGCCGGTCCGAGGCGCGGGTCGTCATCGGCGACGAATTCGAGCAGGTCGCCCGGCTGGCAGTCGAGCGCCCGGCAGATGGCCTCCAGCGTGTCGAAGCGCACGCCCTTGACCTTGCCGGACTTGAGCAACGACAGGTTGGCCTCGGTGATGCCGACGATGGCGGCGAGGTCCTTCGACCGCATCTTTCGGCGCGCCAGCATGACGTCGAGGTTCACGAGGATCGGCATCAGACGAAGCTCGCATTCTCCTCGGCGATTCGCGCCGCCTCCCGCAGCGTCCAGCCGATGGCGACGAGCAAGGCGCCGACAATGCCCCACAGGACGTCGTCCATGCTGATGCCGATGGCGAGGAGGCGGTGTCCGTCAGGGTTGCCGACGGTGAGCACGACCCCGGCCGCCGCGCGCCAGAGCGGCATCAGGCAGCCCTTGGCGATCAGGATCCAGCCGATCCGCGCGACGCGGACAGCCACCAGGTCGGTGAAGCGAAGACCACGCGCAAAGCCGCGAAACACCGCCTGCGCCTGCATCAGAAGATAGATGAGCAGCGCCAGCGGCGGGGCGGACAGGGCAAGGCCCGCCAGTTGCACCATTGGCGTCACGGCGAGCGGGCGGCCGGCGAGGCCGACATGCGGCGCCAGCAGGGTCTCGATCAGGTGGCGATCGGTCCAGACCCACAGCGTTCCCGTGATGGCGAAGACGATGCCGGCCAGCGTGATGCCAGACATCCAGGCTGCCATCCGTGCATGGCGGTCGCTGGAAGCCGGAGACCGGCGGTCGACGATGTGGGTCATGGCGCAAGCCCTCTTGACGATATGGAATTTCTGTAAAACAATAAAAATATATCGTCAATAGGAATGATGCTCGTGATGTCGCAACCTCGCTCCCTTCGCCTCGGCCTGATCGCGGCGACGCTCCTTCTCGGGGGCTGCCTCTCGACCCCTATCCGCAGCATTCCCCGGCTGTTGCGGCTGGATTTCGCCACCCTGAAGATGGACGAGGTGCGGGCGGGCCTGCGCCTGCCCGACATGCTGCGCGTCAGACCGGGCGACGCCACCATGACGGTCAGGACCCGCGGGCCGCAGGGCGCGACCGAGGATGTCTTCGTTCTCGCCGAGGACGCCGATGCCGGGGAACGTTCCCGGCTGACTGCCGAGGCGCGGCCTGGATTTGCCCTGAGCCTCTGGCGCATCGCGCCGGACGACCTGCCGCGCGTCGCCGCGATCCAGGAGCGGGTGCGCGCGTCAGAGGGGCAGGCGGGGCGGATCCGGGGCGGGATCGAGATCAAGGTCTCGGGCGGCTGCCGCACGGCGCGCATTCCCGCAGGACCCGTGCTCATGTCGAGCTTCCTCAGGCCGTCGCGCGGCGAAACCTATATCACCCTGGTCGACGGTCTCGACCTGCGCCAGTACATCTCCGTGGCAGACTGGCAGGCCAAGATTCCCGCCTGCGGCGCGTGACAGTCAGTCGCCACCACCATCGCCACCACCTCCACCGCTATCCCCGCCACCGCTGTCTCCACCGTTGTCGCTGCTGTCGCTCTCCGCGCTGGCGGTGCTGTCCCCGGAGCCCGCTGCATCCGTGTCGGTCTCACCATCGCCGCCGAAGGTGCCGCGCAGGGCGAGGGTGAGCAGGGCGCCGACGCCGCCCGCGGCGAGGATCATGGCGAGGGTCGAACTCATGGCGGGGCTCGCTCCGTCTGATGGCTGGGACCTTGGGTGCCATCAGACAACCGCACCGGCGTTTCCCGTCCGTGCCGCCGGAGCTTGCGATGCGTGTCGCCGGCTATTCCGGCTCCCAGGCTCCGGTCGACGCGCGGCACATACGCTGTTCGTCGAGCGGCACGGGGGGAGGCGCGCCGACCAGCAGGCCGGAGGGGTCGCCAAAGACGGTCAGCGTCGCCGACACGACGCGGCAGGGCCGGCTGCGAACGGCCTCGACGGGATAGACGGACAGGACGATCTCGCGGCGGGTGCCGGCCCGGCTCTGCCAGTTGGTCTCCATGCCGCGGGCGCTCGCGCCCGTGGCGAGGATCAGCGTGCGGACCTCGCCGACATCCTCATCGGTGAGGGCGAGGATCGGCGCGCAGTCCTCGGGGCCGTCGGTGCGGCTGACCGCCGTGACGGTGCCGAAGACGAAGACGCCGCCCGCGCCTGCCATGCCGGCGCGCGTGCCGCCTGCCTGGGTTTGCCGGCAGCGGAATACCTGCCGCTCGATCGCCCAGGCTGTTGCCCCCGGCTGCGGGCCGGGAGGGCTGGCGTCGAGCCCCGCCGAGCAGCCACCGAGCACCCATGCGGCCGCAAGGACCGTGGCAGGGCGCAGAGGCTGGCGGCGGGCAGGGGTCATGGGCTCAATCTGGACGTCGCTCGTGGCGACTCGATGGCCCCGACAATGCCTCAGCCGCGCTTGGCGAGGAAGGCCAGCCGCTCGAACAGATGCACATCCTGCTCGTTCTTCAGGAGGGCCCCGTGCAGCGGCGGGATCGCCTTGCGCGGGTCCTTCTCGCGGAGCGTCTCGGCCGAGATGTCCTCGACCATGAGCAGCTTCAGCCAGTCCAGAAGCTCGGAGGTGGAGGGCTTCTTCTTCAGGCCGGGGACGTCACGCACCTCGTAGAAGATGCGCAGGGCCTCCGCGACCAGCTTCTGCTTGATGCCGGGGAAATGGACGTCGACGATCGCCTGCATCGTCTCCGCGTCGGGAAACCTGATGTAGTGGAAGAAGCAGCGGCGCAGGAATGCGTCGGGAAGCTCCTTCTCGTTGTTCGAGGTGATGACGACGATCGGCCGCTGCACGGCCTTCACGGTCTCGCCGGTCTCGTAAACGAAGAACTCCATGCGATCGAGTTCCTGCAGCAGGTCGTTCGGGAACTCGATGTCGGCCTTGTCGATCTCGTCGATCAGCAGGACCGGACGCTGCGGCGCGGTGAAGCCCTCCCAGAGCTTGCCGCGCTTGATGTAGTTGGCGATGTCCTTGACCCGCTCGTCGCCGAGCTGGCTGTCGCGCAGGCGCGACACGGCGTCATATTCGTAGAGGCCTTGCTGCGCCTTGGTGGTGGATTTCACGTGCCATTCGATCAGCGGCGCGCCGATCGCCTTGGCGATCTCGATGGCCAGCACCGTCTTGCCGGTGCCGGGCTCGCCCTTCACCAGAAGGGGGCGCTCGAGCGTGATGGCGGCGTTGACCGCCACTTTCAGATCGTCGGTCGCGACATAGCCGCTCGTCCCCTCGAAACGCCCGGACGCCATGTGATGTGCCTCGTGTCTTGAATGCTTCGCGGAGAGGAACCTCCGTCGTTCGCCGGGCAGGGTAGGGGGCGGGGCGGGCGCCCGCAACACCCGGCAGAATCTGCCGATCGGCACAGTCGAAACTGCCGGGGTGGCCGTCGGAAAGGATTCGTTTACCACCTAAGCAATTGAAAAGACGCGATCTCCCGCGGGTCCTGCCTTGGCATGGCGGCTGCACAGACTGTTACGGAGTGCGACGGCGTTCCGTTGTGGACTTGGCCGGACGTCATCGGCGAGGGGGAGTAGCATGGGTATCTTCGGTGCAATGACCACGGCGGTCAGCGGGCTGTCCGCGCAGGCCTATGCCCTGGAAAACATTTCCGGAAACATTGCCAACTCGCAGACGACCGCGTTCAAGCGGATCGAGACCAGCTTCGTCGACCTCATCCCCGATTCAGGGCCGAAGCGCGAACTGTCCGGCTCCGTCACCGGCTACTCGCGGGCGACGAACACCATCCAGGGCCAGATCTCGGCGACCTCGATCACCACGAACCTCGCCATCAACGGCGACGGCTACTTCGTGGTGCAGCAGCCCTCCGGCTTCGTCGACGGCAATCCGGTGTTCTCGACCTCCAACGCCTACACCCGGCGCGGCGACTTCACGGTCGACGCCAACGGCTACATGGTCAATGGCGCCGGCTACTTCCTGCGCGGACTGCCGCTCGACCGCACCACAGGCAATCCGCTCGGCTCCTCGCCGACGCCGATCCAGATCACCAACGACGTCATCCCGGCGCGCGCCACCGACACGATGAAGTACCGCGCCAGCCTTCCGACCACGCCGGCCACCGCCAATGCCACCAGCGTCGCCGGCAGCGAACTCATGCAGGCCTCGCTGATCGGTCAGGCGACCATCGGATCGTCCGACGCCGGGAATTTCGTCGCGACCTCCATCGCTGGCGGATCGCAGACCGTCTATGACGCGCTGGGCAACGAGGTGAACGTCCAGATCCGCTGGGCCAAGACGGCGAACGCCTCGTCTGGCCCGCCGGCCGTTTCCGACACCTGGAGCGCCTACTACCAGTCGGCTTCCACCTCGGGTGCCGAGACCTGGACCCGCATCGGCGGCGACTTCACCTTCTCGTCGACGGGCCAGCTGACCGCGCCGACTTCCAACCCGACGATCACCAACCTGACCGTCAACGGCACCAATGTCGGCAACGTCACGCTCGACATCGGCACCAACGGCCTGTCGCAATATGCCCGATCCGACGGCACGGTGCAGGTCACGGACATCGGCCAGAACGGCTACGCCGTCGGCGAGCTGATGAACGTCACGATCACCGACGCAGGCCGCGTGCGCGGCAACTATTCCAACGGCCAGTCGGTCGATCTCTTCTCCATCCCGCTCGCCAGCTTCAACGGCGACAACATGTTGAAGCGGCTCGACGGCGGCGCCTTCGCCGAGACCTCGGGCTCCGGCCCGCCGATCCTCGGCGCCTCGGGCCGCATCGTGTCGCAGAGCCTCGAGAGCTCGAACGTCGACATCTCGGAAGAGTTCACGAAGCTGATCATTACCCAGCAGGCCTACGCCGCCAACACGCGCATCGTCACGACGTCCAATTCGATGCTGCAGGAAACCATCAACATGATCCGCTGAGGCGGGTCATGACGCGTGTCAAGGAGTGACCGGCGATGTCTCTGACCAGCGCCCTGAGCAATTCACTTTCGGGACTGAGGTTCACGTCGACGGCGACGGCGCTCACCAGCGCCAACATCTCCAATGCGGCCAACCCGACCTATACCCGCAAGATCATCGACCCGGTCGAACTGCTCGCCGGCGATCAGATCTCGGGTATCGCGGTCGGGTCGATCCGCCGCGAGTACGATGCCTTCGTCCAGCGTCAGCTCGTCGCCGAGACGTCCCACGGCGCCTATGCCTCGACGCGGTCGCAGTTCCTGTCGCGCCTCGACCAGATGCTCGGCGCTCCCGGATCCGCCCGCGCCCTCGACACGGTGCTGAACAGCTTCTCGTCGTCCTTCCAGACACTGCTGACTTCGCCCGAAAGCGACACGGCCCGGTCGGGCGTGATCAATTCGGCGACAGTGGTGGCCCAGACCCTGCGCAGCCTTTCGGCCTCGGTCCAGTCCATGCGCCTCGACGCGGAGACCGGTCTGGCGGACGCCACTACCCGCCTCAACGCGCTGCTCGGCGACCTCGGCAAGGTCAACAAGCGCCTGTCGGTCGCCTTCACCGACGAGTCGCGCGTGGGTCTGCTCGACCAGCGCGACGCCCTGGTGAAGGAGATCGCCGAATATGTCGACGTGCGC
Organism: Phreatobacter aquiterrae; assembly: GCF_053471285.1. Classification (NCBI taxonomy): domain Bacteria; kingdom Pseudomonadati; phylum Pseudomonadota; class Alphaproteobacteria; order Hyphomicrobiales; family Phreatobacteraceae; genus Phreatobacter; species Phreatobacter aquiterrae. The sequence continues at coordinate 52,818 of NZ_JBJPHW010000015.1, forward strand.
CCCGTCTACCAGAGCAATGGCGGCGTGCAGCTCTATGGTGGCGGCGGCTTCGTGCTTCTCTCGGACAGCAAGCCGGAACTCTCGTTCGACGCGCGCGACATCATCGGGCCGACCAACAGCTATGACGAGGACGCGACCAAGCGCACGGTCGGCACGATCACGGCGCAGACGCCCTCCGGCAAGGTCGACCTGATCGCTGCCGGCGTCTTCACCTCGGGCAAGATCGCCGCCCTCATCGAACTCAGGGACAAGGCCCTGCCTGCGGCGCAGGACCAGCTCGACCAGATCGCCGCGAGCCTCGCGCAGGCTCTCGGCACCGGATCGACGACGACCGCCGCGAGCGTCGCCGGCCCCGGTCCGACAACCGGATACGACATGGCCCTCGGTGCGGGCCTGGTCGACGGCGATTCGGTGACGGTGGAGCTGACCACCAATGGCGTGACGCAGAAGATCACCTTCAAGCGCGTCGACGACACGTCAGTTCCGATGTCGGACGCGATGACGGCCGACCCGAACGACATCGTGTTCCGCCTGACCGGCTCGTCCGCGGCCGGCCATGCGACACAGATGCAGGCAGCCATCGACGCCTGGGCGGCGGGCGTCGGCGGCGCGGCAGGCGCTTTTGGCGTCTCCGTCAGCGGCTCGGACCTCCGCGTGCTCGCCGATCCGACGGCTACCGGCGGCGCCAGCGTCAACCGTGCCGCGGCCTATGTCACGGCCCAGACCCTGGCCAATGGCGGCAGCGCGCTGCCCTTCTTCATCGACACGGCCGCCGTGGGCGGCCTGTTCTCCGACCGCCAGACCGGGTCCGGCGCCCAGGTCACAGGCCTTGCCGCCCGGATCGACGTGAACGGCGCCCTCAAGGCCGATCCCAGCGCCCTGGTGAAGATCACCTCCACAACGCTGGAGTCGGACGAGACGCGCCCATCCTTCCTCGTCGCCGCGCTGCAGAACACCGGCCGTTATTTCACACCCGCCGGCGGCCTCGGAACGACGACCAATCCTTTCCAGGGCTCGGTGCTCTCTTACGCCCGCTCCGTCATCGTCACCCAGACCAACGACGCCGCCACGGCCCAGCAGATCGCCCAGGGGCAGGAGGCCGTCGTGACTCAGTTGCAGGCCCGCTTCGACAGCGTCGCCGCGGTGAACATCGACGAGGAAATGACCCTTCTGATCCAGCTCCAGACCGCCTATGGCGCCAATGCGCGCGTGATGAGCGCGGTCCGCGAGATGCTCGACATGCTCAGGCAGATGTGAGGACGCCATGGCCATCCGGACCTCCGGCATCATCAGCGGGCTGAGCGCCAGCGACTTCGTCAGCATGAAGGCCAAGTTGGCCGACCTCCAGCGCCAGCTCGGTTCCGGCCTGAAGTCGGAGACCTATGGCGGGCTCGGCCCCGATCGCGGCTTCTCGCTCGCCTTCCGCGCCTCGGTGAGCCAGATGGATTCCTGGCAGCAGAGCATTTCCCTGGTGATGACGCGCATCTCGATCGTCGACACCTCCCTGACCGGCATCGCCAAGACGGTGGCCTCGACCAAGACCTCGATGCAGCCGAACGAGTTCACCCTGTCGTCGGGCCGCACCATCGGGCAGGTCGCGGCCGGCGACGGGCTCAACGCCGTCGTCTCCATGCTCAACGCCAGCGACGGCACGCGCTATGTCTTTGGTGGCCGCAAGTCGGCGACGCCGCCGGTGCTCGACGCTTCGATCTTCCTCAACGGCGACAATAGGAAGGACGGCTTCAAGACCGCGCTGCTGCAGCGCATGCAGGCCGACCTCGGCGTCGCCTCGGCAACCCCCGAGGCCGATCCCGCCGCCACCGGACGCCTCGCTCTCTCCGCCACGGGCACCCAGCCGGTGACGCTCGCCGAGGACGGCACGCACCCCTTCGGGCTGAAGATCGGCGTCGCATCGGGGGCTGTGGACGGCATCGCCGTGACCTCGACCGCCGGGCCGCCGGCCTCGCTGTCGATCGCTGCCGGCGCGGGCAATGCCTCGCCGGGGCAGTCGCTCACGCTCTCGTTCACCCTGCCTGACGGCAGCGTCGAGACGATGACGTTGACGGCGACCGAGGCCGACGCCGATGTCGTGGCTGCGCACGAGTTCCGGGTCGGCGCAACCTCGGCCGAGACGCTCGACAACCTGCGTGCGACGCTGGGCGACCAGTTGGGCAAGTTCGTCGGCAGCAAGCTCGCCGCCGCCTCGGCGGTGAAGGCCGGCGAGGACTTCTTCAAGGGCGAGACCAATCCGGCGGCGCTGGCCGGGCCGCCGGCGATCGAGACCGGCGTCGCCAAGCGCCTCGTGCCCGGCGTGTCAGGGACCATGGCCGATGCGGTGGCCTACGATACTCCGCAGAATGCCGAGGCGAAGACCATCCGCTGGTACCAGGGCGATCGGGTTTCGGCCAATCCCCGGGCCACGGCCTCCGCCGAGATCGACAGCGCGCAGTCCATCCACTACGGCGTGCGCGCCGACGAGGAGGCGCTGCGCACGGCGGTGCAGTACATGGCGGTGGCGAGTTCGCTGCGTTTCAACGCATCGGACCCGAACGGGCTCGCCCGCTACCAGGCGCTCACCCCGCGGGTGGTGACCGGCCTGAGCATGGAGAACGGCGGCCAGACGGTGCAGTCGATCCAGATCGAGATCGCCGCCGCCAACACCGCCGCCGATGCCGCCAAGACCCGCCATGGCGACCGCCGGGCGATGCTCGGGGCGCTCCTCACCGACATCGAGGGCGCCGACGACAACGAGGTCGCGGTGCATATCATGGCGCTGAAGACCAATCTGCAGGCGAGCTACCAGACGAGCTCGATGCTCTCGCAACTGACCATCATCAACTACATGCGGTAACGAAAAAGCCCCCGGAGCGTTCGCGCCGGAGGCTTTCATCGCGAATCGTGGATGCGGCGCGACGGCCTTTCGGCCGGCGCCGTTGTCAGCCGCGTCCGGCGAGGCCGGCGGCGATGTTGGAATTGATGGAGACGAGGATTCCCAGCTTCTCGGGGGCCGGCTCGATCTCGATGTCGATGGTGCGCTGGAAGATGAACAGGCCGAGATTGGCGATGTTGTTCTTGATCGGCAGCGGCAGCGGGTTTTCCGGATTCGTCGCCGAGGTGGACAGGATGGTCCACAGCTTGCGGTTATAGGCGAGAGCCGGACCGAGTTCGGCCGCCCTCGCGGCATCCCAGTTGTCCTTGACCGATTGCAGCCTGGCCGCCGCCTTGAGAAGCAGGCTCGCCTCCATGGCGCGGGGGTTGGCCGTCGCGGTGACCTTAGCTGTCGACGCGTACGCCGCTGCTCCGTGATGCATGACCCAGCAGAGTCCCTTCGTACTCGATCAGGCCCTTGGTGGCCTTCAGTGCTTTGTAGAGCGAACCGGTTAATATGTGATTGTTGATGCCGTCGATGTAGGGGAGTGTCGAAGGCGCCGCCTTCACCACGTCGTTCACCAGATCGAAGTACATCTTGTGGTGGCGCGCCGGATCGCGCGACAGATACATCAGCTGCACGAGCAGATAGATCTTCTTGCAGGGCGTGTCGGCGGCCTCCACCGTCATCACGTCCTTTTCGCGCAAGATGGGGGCCTCGCCCTCGATGGTGAGCCGCGTGCGCTGGTCGTCGTTGACGATCACGCTGTCGCCGAGAATGAATTTCTCGCCCGGCTTGAGTTCCACCTTCAGGGCCATTCGCCGCCTCCGCACGATTCGTCAGCGTGTGGATGCTACCACAAGGGACGTTGCCATGGGTCGTCCCGGCCCGCCGCGAGCGCGGCGGGGTGAGCCGGCGTCAGCCGAACAGGCGCAACACGCTCTGGTCGGCCTGGTTGGCGAGGGACAGGGCCTGCGTCGACAGCTGCTGGCGGGTCTGCAACGCCAGCATGTTGGCGCCCTCCTCGTTCATGTCCGCCAGCACCAGATTGTCGGCGCCGGTCTTCAGCGTGTTCGCCATTTCCTGCGTGAACTTCTGGCGGATCTGCACCAGGGCGAGGTTGGAGCCGAAGGCGCTCGACTGCGACCTCAGCTTCGCCATCGCCTGCGACAGCTCGGCGAGCGCGTCATTGACGTCGCTGTCGGTCTGGAAGCGGTTCTTCTGGTCGTTGATCGCGAGGTCCTCGGCGACCGAGAAGCGCACGCCGGTGATCGTCAGAGACGACGTCTGGCGCTCGTTGAACATGGCCTGCAGCGTATCGGCGTTGAGAAGGTTCACGCCGTTGAAGCCGGAGTCCTTGGCAAGCTGGTCGATCTGGCGGCGCAGTTCGGAGAACTGGGCGGCGATGTTGGAACGGGTGACGTTGATCTCGCCGGCGATCTTCGTGCGATCGGGCACGTCGAAGCCCATGTTGGTGAGCGCGACGCCGGCGTTGGACGACGAGATGGTCAGCGGCTGGGTGCCGATGGCCTGGATGACCAGGCGGCCGTCGGGCGAGAGCAGGGCGCGGGCATCCGCGCCGGCGGTCGAGCCGATGGTCACGCCGGTGCCGGTCGCCGAGGACGCTTCGGTATTGTCGTTGATGGCGTTGACGAGGTCGCCGACCGTCATGCCGCCGGCGACGGTCAGCGTCGTCGTGCGGTTGACACCGGTCGAGATGGTGATGGTCTCGGTGGCGGCGAAGCCGAGATCCGTGAGGGGGGTCTGCATCGTCATTCCGGCCTGGATGCCGTTGACCATGGGCAGGACACCTCCGAGGCGGGCGGTGGTCGCCGCCGAGCCCTGTGCCTGGCGGGCGAGGGCCTGGGCGTTCTCCACCACGCGGACGATGGAGCGGATGCCGTTGTCTGCCGCTTCCAGCGTCTTGATGGCGGTGCCGATGCCGTCGAGCAGGTTGGTGATGTCGGTGGCGCGCGAATTGAGCATCGCCGCCGAGAAGAAGTTGCCCGGATTGTCGAGGGCGGTGTTGACCTTCTTGCCGGTGGAGAGCCGGTACTGCGTGCGGTCGCGCAGGTCGGCAGTGCTCATCAGCGAGAGAAGATTGCCGCGAATGCCTTTCGAAAGGACGATGTCGCTCATGGATGGTCCTCGGCCGGGCCCGACGATTCTCACGGGCCTTTATCAGGAGGCCACTCTGTCCCGTTAACCCTAATCAAAGGTTAATTTTCGTCTCGACGTGAAAATCATGCGTCTTTTTAAGAGCTTGAGCCGGGGGAGTGTGGCCGCGCCGACACGGCAACAGTTAACCGGCAGGAATTGCCGGGTGGGCAGAAACGCCGCGACGTCGCGGCGTGGCGGGTGGGGCGGGAGATTGCGCCCGCCTTCTGCCGGGTCTATCTCGGCAGCCGATCGAGACCGCGCGGACGGACCGCGACGTCGATGACCCGCCGGACCCGGCGGGCGTTTCCGGAGACGATCCCCATGGTCAAGACCCGTACCGAAACCGATACGTTCGGCCCCATCGAGGTCGCCTCCAACCGCTACTGGGGCGCGCAGGCCGAGCGGTCCCTCGGCAATTTCAGGATCGGCTGGGAGAAGCAACCGGCCCCGATCGTCAGGGCTCTCGGCATCGTCAAGCGGGCGGCGGCCGAAACCAACATGGCGCTCGGCCGGCTCGATCCGACGGTCGGCGAGACCATCGTGAAGGCGGCGCAGGAGGTCATCGAGGGCAAGCTCGATGCGCATTTCCCGCTGGTCGTCTGGCAGACGGGGTCCGGCACCCAGTCGAACATGAACGCCAACGAGGTGATCTCCAACCGCGCCATCGAGATGCTGGGCGGCGAGATGGGGTCGAAGAAGCCCGTCCACCCCAACGACCATGTCAACATGAGCCAGTCGTCGAACGACACCTTTCCGACGGCGATGCATGTCGCCTGCGCCGAGGAGATCGTCCACCGGCTTCTGCCGGCCCTCCAGCAATTGCGCAATGCGCTGAACGACAAGGCCAAGGCCTGGGCGGACATCGTCAAGATCGGCCGCACCCATACGCAGGACGCAACGCCTCTGACCCTCGGCCAGGAGTTTTCCGGTTACACGCAGCAGGTCGAGAACGGCATCGCCCGCATCGAACAGACGCTTCCCGCCCTGATGCAGGTCGCGCAAGGGGGGACGGCGGTCGGCACCGGCCTCAATGCGCCGGTCGGCTTCGCCGAGATGGTGGCGGACCGCATCGCCGCCATCACCGGCCTGAATTTCACCACCGCCCCGAACAAGTTCGAGGCTCTGGCCGCCCATGACGCCATGGTCTTCTCGCATGGCGCGATCAACACGGTGGCGGCCTCGCTGTTCAAGATCGCCAACGACATCCGCTTCCTCGGCTCGGGGCCGAGGTCCGGCCTCGGCGAACTGAGCCTGCCTGAGAACGAGCCGGGCTCGTCGATCATGCCGGGTAAGGTCAACCCGACCCAGTGCGAGGCGCTGACGCAGGTCTGCGTGCAGATCTTCGGCAATCAGGCGGCCATCACCTTCGCCGGCAGCCAGGGGCATTTCGAACTCAACGTGTTCAACCCCGTCATGGCCTACAATTTCCTGCAGTCGGTGCGGCTGATGGCCGATGCGGCGGTGTCGTTCACCGAGAATTGCGTCGTCGGCATCGTGCCGCGCGAGGACAATATCCGTGCCGGCGTCGAGCGTTCGCTGATGCTGGTCACGGCGCTCGCCCCGAAGATCGGCTACGACGCCGCCGCGAAGATCGCCAAGGCGGCGCACAAGAACGGCACGACCCTGAAGGAAGAGGCGCTGAAGACCGGCCTTGTCAGCGAGGCCGACTACGATCTCCTCGTCGACCCGCGCAAGATGATCTCACCCGGCTGAGGCGGTCTTCTCGGGGCCGGCCGCGGGAGGCATGTCTGCCGCGCGGCTGTGCCGGTTGCGCTGATGTCCCGGCTTTCGCTAGGCGGGACGATGCTTCTTCGTGACTTCATCCTCCTGATGGTCGTCTGCCTGGTCTGGGCGACCAATTTCATCGTCACGAAACTCGTGCTCGTCCATCTGGACGTGCCCCCGCTGCTGTTCTCCTCGCTGCGCTTTGCCCTGCTGCTGCTAATCGCCCTGCCGTGGCTCCTGCCCTGGCCGCGCCCACGCTGGCGGATCGCCCTCGTGGGGCTGATGATGGGGGCGGGGGGCTTCGGACTCGTGTCCATCGGACTGATGACCGCGACACCCTCGAGCGCGGCCGTCGTCACCCAGCTCGGGGTTCCGATCACCGCGCTGCTGTCGGTCGCCATGCTGGGCGAGCGCATCGGCTGGCGGCGCGGCATCGGCATCGCGCTGGCCTTCTCCGGCGCGATCGTCGTGATGTACGACCCGAGCGGATTTGCCCTGTCCGTCGGCCTGATCTTCGTGCTGGCGAGCGCCTTCGCCTCGGCCTTCGGCGTGGTGCTGATGAAGAAGATGGAGAATGTCGAACCGCTGCAGTTCCAGGCCTGGGTGGGGCTCGCCTCCGTCATTCCGCTGGCGCTGGGTTCGCTGGCCCTGGAGACGGATCAGTTCGCGCGGGCCTCATCGGCCGGCTGGCCGTTCTTCCTCGCGGTCTTCTACACCGCCCTGTTCGTATCGCTGCTCGGCCACAGCATCTTCTTCCGCCTCGTGCAGAAATACGAGGCCAACCTGATCTCGACGCTGACGCTGATGTGTCCGCTGATGGCCATCGGCCTCGGCATCCTGCTCACCGGTGATCGCGTGGACACGCGGATGATCGTCGGGACGGCGGTGGTGCTCAGCGGCGTCGCCCTGATCCTGCTGGCGCCGAAGGCGCGCAGGTCCTGAACGCGAAAAGCCGCCTTCGCGGCGGCGGCGGTCAGGTGTCCGGCCGGAGACGTCAGGCGACCCGCTCGACCCGGTGCGCGTCGGCGTTCTCGTCCTGCTCACGGCGCGCCATCTCGCGCGCATAGGCCTTCAGCTTCAGCACCATCTCGTCGGGGAACTGGCGCACGACCTCGCCGGTCGTCTTGTCGACCGTGCGATAGACCAGCGTGCCGGCGGCATCATCCTTCTCGATGCGCCGCTGCAGGGATTCGCGCACCGTATCGGCGATCCGCTCCATCCGCGCCCGCCGGTCGGCGAGGATACGCTCGTCGCGTGCCGCCTGGTCTCCCGTGCGGCGATCGTCGGCGGCGGTGGCGCCGGGCGCCGAGGCAGGTTGCGTCACCCGCTGGACGCGGGGCAATTCCGTCCGCACCGCTTCGCGGTACTGGACGGTTTCCGGCCGCCCGGTAGAAATCGTTCCGACGGCCGGTCGTGAGGACATGATGTCCATGACCGGAACTCCCTGTGGGGGAAGGACCTCGTGATCCCTCTTCTCCCGAGTGCCGGATATTGGACGCGAAATCCTAAACTGACGTTAGGACTTATGGTAAATCCCGACGTGCCTGGATCGCGCGAATTGTAGGCGATTACTGGCCGTTGCTGTTCACAGGGAACGGATGACGGCGACAGGGGCCGCGGCACGCGGTGGCGGTGCGCTCGCGCGGCCGTTGGCGCCATAGGCGGTCGGCGCGCGCTTGGCCTGAACCGTCGACGCGACCTGGCGGATGATCCCCTCCGCGACGGCATGGGCGGTGGCGAGAACGGCGAGATTGATCTCGAGCGCCTTGCCCAGCGCGGCGCTCTCGGCCTCGAGGCTCGCGAGCGCCCGGGGGGCTGCGGCCCGCAGCGCCGGCGCATGCGCCTTCAGGCGCGCGAGTTCCGCGGTGTAGCGAACCGACAGCGCAGTCTTGCGCGCCTCCAGCGGTTGCGCTGCCCTGATCTTCGCCGCGCGGACGAGCGCGCTCTCTTCCGCCAGCACATCGATCAGTTCGGCCATGGTCAGGCGCAGGCCCTCGACAAAGGCGGCGGCCTCGTTTGAGGAGGCGAAGGGCTGCGGAACGGGGCGGGCGGGTTGCTGCATGGGAGCCTCAGGAGCGCGGCGGGACACGGCGGGGCGCGGCTTCCTGCGCGCCGATGAGTTCGCGGTAGATGTGGTTGGCGAGGCCGACGCCGCCCTGGGCGGTGACGGACTTGGAGTATTCATCGACCAGCATGCCGCGCCAGGCTTCGCTGTGCTTGCCGCCGAGGGGCGAGTCGGTGCCGATGCCGGTGAACATCTGGCCGAACATGGTGTTGAGGAACACCTGCTCGAAGTTCTGCGCCTGCGACCAGGCCTTCTGCTCGCGCGACCCGGCCGTGCGGGCAGCGGCGGGCGTATAGGCGTTCATGACGGTGCGTTCAGGGGTCTGGCTGCGCATCAGAGCACCTCGATCTCGGCCTGGAGGGCGCCCGCGGCCTTGATGGCCTGCAGGATGGCGATCATGTCGCGCGGTCCGATGCCCAGTGCGTTGAGGCCATCGACCAGTTCCTGCAGCGACACGCCCTCGCGCACCAGGGCGAGGCGCTTGCCTTCCTCGGTCGCCTGGATCTGCGTGCGCGGAACGATCGCCGTCTCGCCCTGCGCGAGCGGGTTGGGTTGCACGACTTGCGGGCGCTCGGAGATGGTGACGGTCAGGTTGCCCTGCGCCACCGCCACGGTGGAGACGCGCACGTCCTTGCCCATGACGATGATGCCCGAGGCCTCGTCGATGACCACCTTGGCCACCTGGTCGGGCTGCACGCGCAACTGCTCGATCTCGGTGAGTAGGGCGACGATGTTGCCCTCGAAGCGCTGCGGCACCTTCAGGTGGATGGTTGCCGGGTCGGTCGGCTCGGCGGTCGGCGCGCCGATGAAGTCGTTGATGGCGGCGGCGATGCGGCGCGCCGTCGTCAGGTCCGGGTTGCGCAGCGCAAGCTTCAGCGAGGCCATGCGGTTGATGGAGAAGGCGACCTCGCGCTCGACGATGGCGCCGTTGGAGACGCGGCCGACGGTCGGCACGCCGCGGGTGATGGTGGCGGCGGCGCCCTGGGCCTGGAAGCCGGCGATGGCGACGGCGCCCTGGCCGACCGCATAGACCTCGCCGTCGGCGCCGACCAGCGGGGTGACGAGCAGTTCGCCGCCCTGCAGCGAGCGCGCATCGCCCATCGCCGAGACCTTGATGTCGATGCGGGTGCCCTGGGTCGAGAAGGGCGGCAAATTGGCGGTCACCATGACGGCGGCGACATTGGCCGTGCGCAGGTTCATGCCGCGGGTGTTGACCCCGAGGCGCTCCATCATCGACTGGATCGACTGGCGGGTGAAGGGCGAGTTGTTCAGCGTGTCGCCGGTGCCGTTGAGGCCGACGACGAGACCATAGCCGATGAGTTGGTTCTCGCGGATGCCCTCGACGTCGACGAGGTCCTTGATGCGCGAAGTGCTGGCCTGGGCCGGAGCGGCCAGGGCGACGATGCTCAGAAGGATGGCGAGGTGGCGGAACATGAGGATCCCCTAAGGTCCCCCACGTCCTCGCACGTAGCATGCCATGTCGCTGACGGGCCTATGTAGCTGATATGAAATAGGAAAAACGAGCATGGCGAAAACTGCGCGGGAGCATCCTTCCTGCCGCCCGGCAAGACTTGCCGGGCATTAACCGTGCCTTAACCATGAGCGGGCTCTTCTTAACCCGCCAGCAAGACCTGTTGCGCGTCGATGAAGGGCCTGTCCCGGAGAAGGACCCATGCGGATCACCACGCCGCCTCCCGTCGGTGCCGTCTCGACCGGCCAGCCGGTCCAGAAGGTCGACCGGCCGCGCGCCGCCTTCGCGCTTCCGGGCGGGCGCAGCGAGACGCCGCAGTCCGCGCAGGCGCGCCCGGCCATGGCGGCGGCGGGTCTCGAGACGCTGCTCGCCGTGCAGGGCATGCAACCCGAGGACCGCCGCGAGAAGCGCCGGCGGGCCATGCAGCGTGGCCGTCAGTCGCTCGATCTGCTCGACGACCTCAAGCTGTCTCTGCTTGCCGGCGAGCCGATGCCGTCCGTTCTCCTGAAACTGCGCAGCCTGACCTCGGCCGGGCTCGACGACACCGGCGACTCCGGCCTCGACGGGGTTCTCGCGGAGATCGACCTGCGGGCGCAGGTCGAGATCGCCAAGCGTGAAGCCGCCGCAGCCGCCGCGTCGTCGTGAAACCACCCGCCAAGTCGCTGAAATCCAGACAAAACCCGCCTTCTGGCACGGTTCCTGCCTCCATGCTCGTTCACCGACCATCCACATGACGGCCGCATGACCCGGTTTGATGTTGTCTGCATGGGGGACGGGTGCTATGAGCGCGCCGAAACGCGGGTCTCGTCATCCGTGAATCATGAGGGGTTCGTTGCATGACGTTGGAGTTGGAAGCGGACTACCGCCCGAGCGACTCGGAGCCGTTCATGAGCGAGCGGCAGCGCGAATATTTCCGCAAGAAGCTTCTGGCCTGGAAGGACGATATCCTTCGCGAGGCCAGGGAGACCCTGCAGAACCTGCAGGACGAAAACCAGAATCATCCGGACATCGCCGATCGCGCCTCGTCCGAGACCGACCGGGCCATCGAGTTGAGGGCCCGTGACCGCCAGCGCAAGCTGATCGCCAAGATCGATGCGGCCATCGCCCGCATCGAGGATGGCAGCTACGGCTATTGCGAGGAGACCGGCGACCCGATCTCTCTGAAGCGGCTGGAAGCCCGTCCCATCGCCACCCTGTCGCTGGAGGCGCAGGAGCGTCACGAGCGGCGCGAACGGGTCTATCGCGACGAATAGCGTAGAGCTGCGCCTGATCAGGACAACGCGGCCGCCCGAGGAGCGGCCGTTTCGTTATCGGAGCGGCTTGTGAAATGGCGTCTGCGGTCGGCTCATCTCTAGCGGTCATGGCCGCTCCGGCTCATTTGTGGCCGCCGCAAGTGTGCTGCGCATCGGGGATCGGTCAATGAAATCGAACGGGCTGAAACCCGCTCGAGCGGGCTTGTTCCTGATCGTGGTCGCCATCGTTGTTTTCGGCGCTCTGGCCTATCTCGCGCCGCAGTCGACCGATCCGGCCGAGGTGCTCCGCCTTGCCGGTCAGTTGTGCGGCACGCTGGCTGGGGTCGGCATCGTCCTTGTTGTTGTGGACCGCCTGCGCCGCCGCAACGGCTGAGTGCGAGGTCGAATCAACGCCCCCGCCTGCCCCTTCCGCCCGCAAGGACGAGTGCGGCGAGCACGACCGCAAGGACAGCGCCTGCGGAAGCCGGCGCGTAGGGAATCCAGGCAGGAGCGGCGGCCGGGTTGCTCCACCGGTCGGTGTAAGTCAGGTCGATGCCTGCCATGGTACCGCCATAGCCGGCAAGGAAGCCGGTCAGACCGGCGAGAATGGCCAGCAAGATGGCCGGACCAGCCACTCCTTGCCCGCCTCCCGGCCCCGTTCCGGTTTCGGCGCGCCGCAAGCTCCATGCTGCGAAGTAAAGTCCCGTGGCCAATCCGATGCCGGGCGCCAGGATGAACAGTGTGAACAGCGCCGTCGCGGTTCCCGGCTGCACCGACAGGATGCTCCACAGCATGAAAGCTGCCGTCAGCATGGCTATGGTGGCGATGACCGTCACGGCCACGAGGACCGCGATGAAACGAAGTGCCCGCATGAACACCGACTCTGCCCGCTCTGCCCGGGTGCTGCGAAGAGCCGAGTACGGCTACGGGATTCCGGATTGCGCAAGCGGTTTCTGTTCGCAGGCCCACCGGACATCGGCCGAATTGGCCAAGGCACGCTTGCGACCAGCCCGAAACGCCGGCGCCGCCCGCGTCGGGAGAACGCGGGCGGCGCCGGACTTGCCGTGTGCGCCTGGGGAGCGGGGACGGCTGGGAGCTCGTGAAGGGGCCCTCAGAAGGGCAGGAGGACGTCCAGCACCTGCTGGCCGTAGCGGGGCTGCTGCTGGTCGGTGATCTGGCCGCGGCCGCCGTAGCCGATGCGCGCCTGGGCGATCTTGTTGGAATCGATGGTGTTGTCGCTCTCGATGTCCTCGGGCCTGACGACGCCGGCGACGATCAGTTCGCGCACCTCGAAGTTGACGCGCATCTCCTGCTTGCCTTCCAGCACCAGATTGCCGTTCGGCAGGACCTGCATGACGACCGCCGCGACATTGGTGGTGAGCGTCTCGGACCTGGTGACGGTGCCCTTGCCCTCGTTGGAGTTGGTGCCGGTGGTCGAGACGAGGCTTGCGGGATCCGCGCCGGCCCGGGCGATGAAGCGCTCGGCGCCGAACAGGTTCGGCGTGCCCATGCTCTGCGAGCCGGTGCGCGACTGGTTGGTGGTGTTCTGGATGTTGGCCTGGTCCTGGAACTTGACCTTGACGGTGAGAATGTCGCCGACGCGCTGGGCGCGCTGGTCGCGGAAGAAGGCGCGCGAGCCGTTGCGCCACAGTGAATTGGGGTTGTGCGAGATCGGCTGCGGTTCCGGCATCGGCATGGAGACCGGCCGGTAGCCGGGCCGGGTCTGCGGGTTTTCCACCGCCGAGAGGGCGGGGGCGCGTCCGACGTTGCGCAGCCGGTCGGGGGCGCCGCAGGCCGCCGTGGCCAGGCCGGCGATGACGATGAGGAGCGGGCGGGCGATGCGCATGACGGTTCCTGACGCGGAACGAGAAGCGGGAAGGGGGCGGGTCTTGCGGGCCATTACGGGACCCTCGATGCGGCGACGACGGCCGGCGGCGTGGTGGACCGCGCCATCACGGCGACGCGGTTCAGGCCGGTGACGACGGCCTGAAGCTTCTTGCGCGACTGCAGGTTCTCCACCTGGATGACGTCGCCCTCGGCGCCGGCCTCCAGCGCCTTGCCGCGCATGGTGAGCGACAGGCCCGGCAGTTCGACGAGGATGAGGACGTTGCCGTTGCGCTCCACGAGTTCGGGCTTCATCAGGTCGATGGTGCGGAACAGGCGCTCCGGCGACAGCGGCCTGCGCGCGGCGAGGCCCACTGCCTGGGCGAGGGAGATGACGGTATCGCCGGTCATCATCGGCAGGGCGTTCCGCGGCTTGCGGTCGACCACGAGGTCGGAGGCGCGGACGACCTCGCCGCGACCGATGGTGCGGGCCGGCACGACGAATTCGACCAGTTCATTGGCCGTTCCGGAGAGGCGGAAGCCGCCGCTGCGCTCGGAGCGGGAGGAGCCGCGAATGCCGAGCACGGCGTCGAACCGGCCGGTGCGGGGATCGTGTTCGATGCGCACGATGTCGAGCGAGCCGGTGGCGTCCGTCTCGACGGTGATCGGCCGGGTGCCCCGGTCGAAGCTGACCTGGACGCGGCTGGTGTCGGACAGGCCGAAGCTGCCGGCGAGCGCGGCGGCGATGCGCTCCTCCAGGTCGGCGAGGGGCACGACACGGGCATCGCGCGTGACGGTGACCTCGCGGTTGCGGTCGACCGAGTCCGGTTCGAGGCCGGCGCGGCGCGCCACCTCGATGATCTGCCAGGCCGGCACCTGTCCGGTATGGCCGGGATCGGGCGAACGGAAGACCGGGACCTCCGCATGGCGTCCGGCGTTCTGGAACAGGTCGCCGAGGCGTACGACGGCACCCGGCACGACCACCTCGAGGCGCAGCACGGGCCGCGCGGTCTCGGCCGTGGCGGGCAGGGCGGAGGCGAGGCAGATGCAGACGGCGAGGCGGCGGGCGAGCGACATCACGATCCTCACCGCATCAACTGCGAGGTGGACTGCAGCATCTGGTCGGCCGCCGAGATGATGCGGGCGTTCATCTCGTAGGCGCGCTGCGCGGCGATGAGATCGGAGATTTCGGAGACGGCCGTGACGTTCGACTGCTCCAGGTTCTTCTGCAGCAGCGAACCCATGCCCTCGTTGCCGGGCGTGGTGGTGATGGCCTGACCCGAGGCGGCGGTCTCCGCGAACAGGTTGTCGCCCATCGACTCCAGGCCCGCCTTGTTGACGAAGCGGGAGAGCTGAATCTGGCCGATGGTCTGCGCCGCCGTCTGGCCCGGCATCGTCGCCTGCACGACGCCGGCCGCGCTGATGGTCACCGCGGTGGCGTTGTTCGGCACGTTGATGCCGGGTTCGATCTGGTAGCCGTCGACGGTGACGATCTGGCCGTCGGCATTGCGCTCGAAGGAGCCGTCGCGGGTATAGGCGGTGCGGCCGTCGGGAAGGCTGATGCGGAAGAAGCCCTCGCCGCGGATGGCGACGTCGTAGTCCTTGTCGGTGGCCAGCACATTGCCCTGCGTCATGATGCGGGAGGTGCCGGCCGGCTTGACGCCGGAGCCGATCGAGATGCCCACCGGCAAGAGGTTGCCCTGCTGCGAGTTCTGGGTGCCGGCCCGGCGCTGGTGGTCGTAGAGCATGTCCTGGAATTCGGCGCGCTGGCGCTTGAATCCCGTGGTCCGCATGTTGGCGATGTTGTTGGAGATCACCTCGACGGTGAGTTCCTGGGCCTTCATGCCGCTGGCGGCGGTGTGGAGCGCGCGCATGGTTCAACCTCCTCAGGTGGTGGGGTTGCCGAGGGAGCGGATCGCGTCCCGGCGCATCTGGTCGTGGCGTTCCATGCTCGAGGCGAGCGACTGGTAGGCGCGGGTCACCTCGATCATCCGCGACAGGGCGAGGACCGGGGTGACATTGGAACTCTCCAGCGCGCCCTGGCGCACGTCGGCATTGGGAACGGCCACCGCCTGGGTGCCGTCGCGCAGGCGGAACAGATTGTCGCCGGCCTTCTCGAGGGCGCGCGGCACGCTGCCGTCGACCACCCGGAGCCGGCCGCGGGCGCCGCCCGAGGAGGCGACCGAGCCGTCGCGGCCGATGGTAATGCCGACGTCGTTGGCCTCGAAGGCGATCGGGCCGCCCTCGCCGAGGACGATGTGACCCTGCTTGGTGACGAGCTGGTTCTGGGCGTTGAGCTCGAAGGAGCCGTTGCGCGTGTAGCGCTCGCCTTCGGGCGTCTGGACGACGATGTAGCCGCGTCCGTTGATGGCGACGTCGAGCGAATTGCCGGTCTGGGTGATGCCGCCCTGGCCGAGATTGGTCGTGGTCGCCCGGTCCCAGACGAAGGACATGCGCCGGTCGGCCCCGCGCTGGAACGTATCGTCCCGCGCGACAGGCATCAGGTATTCCTGGAACACCACATCGTCCTGCTTGAACCCCGTGGTGTTCAAGTTGGCGAGGTTGTTCGCAATGACGTCGAGCTCACGCTGCAGGGCGACCTGCCGCGAAAGACCGACGAGACCAATGTTCTCCATCGGACCAGTCCCCGATTGTCCGACTCGATCACCGTCTCTCCCAAGACGATCGTCGAACCGGTGCTCCCCAGCTGGACCCCGTGTCCGTTCTCCCAAACGGTCGCCGCGGTCCGCCAAGTCCTTCGCAGCCTTCGTGCCAAGTCGGTGATTTATGTAAAATCAACCACTTACGCTAAGATTGCATTCACCTGACGCTAGGCACGAACAGGCAGGGGGACGCTTTCGTCCCGGCAAATCTTGCCGGCTCTTAACGAAAATAAACGAGCCGTTAACCATTCTGGCGCCAACGTCCCATTCAGAGAATCCGGGGCTTGAGTGATGGCGAAGAAACCGAAAAAGCCAGAGGCCGATGGCGATGAGGACGGGGAGGGCGAGGGCGCTCCCGAGGCCGGCGGCGGCAAGATGAAGCTGTTCATGATGGTCGGCGCCGCCGTGGCGGTGCTCGGCCTCGGCGGCGGCGGCTGGTTCTTCTTCATGAAGAAGAAGCCGGATTCGGCGTCCGCCCCCCCGGTGGAGGTCGCCAGGCCGGTCGCCTTCGTCGACCTGCCGGACATGACGGTCAACCTGTCGGTCGGGCAGGACCGTCCGCAGTATCTGCGGGTCAAGGTCGCCCTCGAGGTTACCGACTCCAAGGTCGCCGACCAGATCAAGCCGATCATGCCGCGCGTGATCGACGCCTTCCAGCTCTACCTGCGCGAGATGCGCCCCTCGGACATCGAGGGCTCGGCCGGCATCTTCCGGCTCAGAGACGAACTGACACGGCGGGTGAATACCGCCGTCCATCCGGCGCGGGTCAACGCCGTGCTGTTCCGCGAAATCGTCGTGCAGTGACGGGCTGACCATGGCAGGCGATATCGACCAGGACGCCCTTGCCGCCGAATGGGGCATGGCCCTTGAGGAACAGGGCGCCTCAGGCGGGGATGGCGATCAGTCGTGGGAGACCGTCGGCGAAGACGGTATGGCCCATGTCAATGCCGGGTCCAAGGGCGGCGCCGAGCGCATTCTCAACCAGGAGGAGATCGACAATCTCCTCGGCTTCTCGATCGAGGATCTGGCGCTCTCCGACAATGGCGGCATCCGCGCCATCATCGACTCGGCGATGGTCGCCTACGAGCGTCTGCCGATGCTCGACATCGTGTTCGACCGCCTCGTGCGGCTGCTCACGACGTCCCTGCGCAACTTCACCTCGGACAATGTCGAGGTCTCGCTCGACCGCATCCACGCCGTCCGTTTCGCTGATTACCTGAATTCCATTCCGCTGCCGGCCATCCTCTCCATCTTCAAGGCGGAGGAATGGGACAATTTCGGCATCGCGACCGTCGATTCGAGCCTCATCTACTCGATCATCGACGTGTTGCTCGGCGGCCGGCGCGGCGTCACCGCCATCCGCGTCGAGGGGCGGCCCTACACGACTATCGAGATGGGCCTCGTCAAGCGGATGATCGAACTCATCCTCGCCGACGCCGAGGCCGCGTTCCGGCCGATCTCGCCGGTCAACTTCAAGATCGACCGGCTGGAGACCAATCCGCGCTTCGCCGCCATCTCGCGCCCGAACAACGCCGCCATCCTGGTGCGCTTCCGCATCGACATGGAGGAGCGCGGCGGCTCCATCGAGATGCTGCTGCCCTATGCGACGCTGGAGCCGATCCGCGATCGCCTGATGCAGACCTTCGTCGGCGAGAAGCTCGGCCGCGACACGGTCTGGGAGGGGCACCTGTCGACCGAGATCTTCCAGGCGCGCACGCATGTGGAAGCCGTGCTCTACGAGAGCGAGTTTCCGCTGCGCAAGCTGATGAACCTCAAGGTCGGCGATACGCTGGTGCTCGACATGAAGCCTGACGCCCTCGTCAAGGTGCGCTGCGGTGCCGAGACGCTGACCGAGGGGCGCATGGGCCGGGTCGGCGACCGGGTCGCCATCCGCATCCAGAAGCCGCTGCGCCGCGGCCGCACGACGATGTCGCAATTCGAACAGATCTCTTCGGGCGGACAGGAGGCGTGATGTCCAGCTTCACCGTATCCCTGCTGGTGGAACTTCTCGTGGCGGGTCTGCTGGCTGTCACCATTGCCTATTGCGTCACCCTGAACCGGCGGCTGATCCGGCTGCGCTCCGACGAGCAGTCGCTGAAGGCGACCATCGCCGAACTGATCACCGCGACCGAGATCGCCGAGCGGGCGATCCAGGGGCTCAAGGTCACCGTGCGCGAATGCGACGGCACGCTGGGCGAAAGGCTGCGCACTGCCGAACGCTTCCTCGTCGACATCGAGCGTGAGGTGAAGTCCGGACAGACCGTCGTCGAGCGCATCAGCCGCATCACCGAGGCGGCCCGCGACGCGGGCCGGCCGCGCGTGCCGCCGATCCCGGCGGTCGAACCCATCGTGCCCGTGACCATTCGCGACTCCTCGGAAGGCCTGCCGTCAGGGGCAGCCTCCACGCTGGCTGCCGCCAAGGCCTTCGCCGCCCGCATCCAGACACGCGCCGCCTGAGGAGCCTTCGATGCGGGACCTGCGCCTTCTGCCCATCGTCACGCTGGCCGCCGGCGGCCTCCTGTTCCTGAAGGCGGTCGGAATTCTCAGCGGCGACGTCACGGGTCCCCGCCAGGTGCGGGCCCAGGACAGCAGCATTCCCGGCCTCGAATCCCCGGCGGACGCCAATCTCGTGACCGGCGCTACTCCCGCGGCTGCGCCCGCAGCGGCGGCGACGCCGGCCGCGGCGCCGGCAGGCGCGCGGCCCGGCCAGCCGACGCCGATGCCGGCACAGACCCAGGCCCCCGCCGTATCAGCCTCCGAGCGCGCCATTCTCGAGCGCCTGCAGGAGCGCCGGCAGGAACTCGACACGCGCCATCGCGAATTGGACATGCGCGAGAACCTGCTGCGGGCGACCGAGCGTCGGCTGGAGCAGCGCGCCAATGAACTGCGCGAGCTCGAGACCCGGATCGCCGGGCTTGAGCAGCGCCGTGACGAGGCCGAGCAGGCGCGCTTCCGCGGTGTCGTCAGCATGTACGAGTCCATGCGCCCGAAGGATGCGGCGCGCATCTTCGACAGCCTCGACATGAGCGTGCTCATCGAGGTGGCGCGCGCCATGCGCCCGCCGAAGCTCGCCGATGTCATCGCCCAGATGCAGGCCGAGCAGGCCAAGCGCCTGACCACAGAGCTGGCCCGCCGGCCGAACCAGACGGCCTCCGTCGACCCGCGGGGCGTCTCGCCGGACACGCTGCCGAAGATCGAGGGCCGTCCGAGCCGCTGAGGCCCGAGGCGAAACGCGCTGTTAATCACGAATGCCCATGATGCCCCGCAATCGGGGGCACGGAGCCGCCGCATGCCGGCCCTTCGGGGATGGCAGAAGGTTCGAGTGGCGATCCCATGGACGGGAACGCGTGGAGTATGAGGCGCATGACGCGGGTCGGCCTGGCAGCCGCCCTGCTTTGCCATGCCCCGGTGGGCGAGGCTTTTGCCCAGGCCGCACGCCCCACGGCCCCGGCCGCCGAGACCCGGCCCGCCGCATCGGCCAAGGCCGAAGTGAGCGCCGTCACGACCGGCGGTTTTGCCCGACTGATCTTCCATTTCGACCAGCAGTTGGCGACCGAGGTCAAGGTCACCGGCGGGGTGCTGGTCATCTCCTTTCCTCAACCGGTCGAGATGCAGACCGCGCAGTTGACGAACCTCCTGCAGAACTTCGTGACCGCGGTGCGCCGCGATCCCGACGGCAAGTCGCTGCGCTTTGCGCTGTCGCAGCGCGTCACGGTCAATTCCATGGAGGCCGGCGAGCGCCTCTTCGTCGACATGCTGCCCGATACCTGGCGCGGCACGCCGCCCGGACTGCCGGTCGAGGTGGTGGAGGAGCTGACGCGGCGCGCGCGCGAGGCGGAACGGCGCGTCCGCGCGTCCGAGGCCCAGCGCGTCGCCCGCACCATGCCGCCGGTGACGGTCAGGGTGGGCAATCACCCGACCTTCACCCGGTTCGTCTTCTCGCTGCCCGAACCGGTGGGGGTCGCCATCGACCGGGCCGCCGACCGGCTGACTGTTCGGATCGCCAAGCCGTTTACCGCCGAGCTGAAGCATGTCCGCGATGCGCTGCCGCCCTTTGTGACGGAGATCGAGGCCGATACCGGCTCCGAGGAGCTCGTCTTCCGCATGGCGGTCTCGCCGCAGGCTGACGTCCGCGCCTTTCGCGAGGAGGGCACCTATATCCTCGATCTGACGATGCGGGGCAGTCAGTCCCGCCCGACGCCGGTGCCGACGCCGCGGCCGCAATCGGGAATCATGCCGCCCGCCGTCACCAATCTGCCGGGCAATATGCCTGCCTCGCCGCTGGCCGTCCGGCCAACGGCTCCGATGCCGGCTGTGCCACCGCCGCGTCCCCGCAGCGCAACCGCCGTTCCCCCGGCGGCCGTCGCCACCGCACCCGCGCCGGTCGCGGTCCCTGACCCGGCCGAAGCGCGTTCCGTGCCAGCGCCGGGGCCGGCTCTCGCTGCCGTCGAAGCCGCTGCCGTCGCCGCGCCCGCTCCCGAACCGGCCGCCGAGCCCCAGCGTGTCGAGACGGCCGATCCGGCCCCGAGGCCCACGGCACAAGCCGCTCCCGGTCCCATCGCCATTCAGGCCCGCCGTGCCGGTGGCACCGTCCGCATCCTCGTCCCCTTCACCAGGGAGACGCCCGGCGCCGTCTTCCAGCGCGGCGATACGCTCTGGCTCGTGTTCGATACGCTTGAGGACGTGAACCTCGCCGGCCTCCAGTCGGAAGCCGCAGGCGTCTTCTCCTCGGTCGACGCCTCGCGCTCGCGGTCAGGCATCGCGGTGCGCGTCGGTCTGGAGCGCCAGAGCCTGGCGTCCGCCGGTCGTGACGGCATGGCCTGGATCGTTACCCTGGCCGACACCGTCCTCGAACCGCCGCGGCCGGTGCATCTCACCCGCGCCACCGAGCAGGGAAACAGGCTGATCGCCACCGTCGACTTCCCCCAGGCGGGGTCGGTTCACAGGCTCGCGGATCCGCTGGCGGGAGATCACCTCGTCGTCGTCACCGGCGCGGGACCGGCCCGCTCCTTCGTGCAGACGCGCGAGATGGTGGAGTTCGTGGCGCTCGCCGGCAGCCACGGCCTCGTGTTCCAGCCGATCGCCGACGATCTGACGGTCGCCATCTCCGGCGATCAGGTCAACATCGGCCGGCCGCACGGCCTTCAGCTCAGCGCCGGCATGGCCCGTCCGCCGCCGGTGCAGCGGCTCGTCCGCCGGCCGCGCACCATCACCTTCGACCTCGAACTGTGGGCCGCCGACGAGCGTGCGCCGTTCCGCGAGCGCGAGAGCGACCTGATCGCCACCGCCGCCGCGGTCCACGACACCCAGCGCACGCCGAAGCGCCTCGAACTCGTCCGTTTCTACATGGCGCAGCAGCGCTGGGCGGAGGCCAAGTCCGTGCTCGACGCCATCGCGCGGCAGGACCGGCGCGTCGCCGAGGACGGCTCGATCCAGGGGCTGCGCGGTGTCGCCGCAATCATGATGCATCGTCCGGACGACGCGCTGCGCGAGTTCGCCCACGCCTCCATGGCGACGGCGCCAGACATCGTCCTCTGGCGCGCGACCGCGCTGGCGATGGACGGCCGCGCGCGCGAGGCCCACGACGCCTTCGAATCGACCGACATCTCGCCGGCCACGCTGCCGCCGCCGCTGGCGCGCGCCATCCTGATGCGGGCCGTGGACGCCGCACTCGACAGCGGCGCCACGGACCGCGCCGAGAAGCATCTCGCGGAATTGCAGGAAATCGGCATCCCGCCCGAGGCCGAGCAGCGCTACGCCCTGCTGCGCGGCCGCTTGCTCGAGGCGAAGGGGCAGGACCGCGACGCCCTCGTCGCCTTCTCGCGGGCCGCCAGCGGTCCCGACCTGCCGGTGCGGGCCGATGCCGACCAGCGCCACCTCGCCGCCCGCCATCGCCTCGGCGACGTCGACCGCAAGGCCGCGATCGAGGAACTGGAGGTGCAGAGCTTCGCCTGGCGCGGCGACGACGTGGAGGCGCGCACGCTCGCCCTTCTCGCCAAGCTGCAGGCCGA
This sequence comes from Phreatobacter aquiterrae, assembly GCF_053471285.1. Classification (NCBI taxonomy): domain Bacteria; kingdom Pseudomonadati; phylum Pseudomonadota; class Alphaproteobacteria; order Hyphomicrobiales; family Phreatobacteraceae; genus Phreatobacter; species Phreatobacter aquiterrae. The sequence continues at coordinate 74,838 of NZ_JBJPHW010000015.1, forward strand.
TCAGGGCCAGTTCCGAGAGGCTTTCACCACCATGCGGCTCGCCATGCGCGTCCATCCGCGCGCCGAGGCCGTGCGCGGCATGCAGGACGACGTCGCCCGCCATTTCGAGCGTCTCTTCCTCGAAGGCAACGCCGACCAGATGAAGCCTGTCGACGCCCTGGCGCTCTACTACGACTTCCGCGACATGACCCCGCAGGGCCGGCGCGGCGACGAGATCATCCGCCGCCTGGCCGATCGCCTCGCGAGCATGGACCTGCTCGACCAGTCGGCGGCCCTGCTTCAGCACCAGATCGACCGGCGCCTGACCGGGGCGGCGCGCTCGCAGGTGGCGGCACGCCTGGCGCTCATCCATCTGATGAACCGCAAGCCGGCGGCCGCCCTGCAGGCGCTGCGCACCACGCGGCTCGCCGATCTCCCCGATCAGTTGCGCATCCAGCGCTATCTGCTCGAGGCCCGCGCTCATGCCGATTCGAACCGGCCGGAGCAGGCGCTGGAAATGCTGTCGGGCATCCGCACGCCCGAGGCGGAGATGCTGCGGGCCGACATCCACTGGGGCGCCCAGCGTCATCGCGAGTCGGCCGAGCAGAGCGAGCGCTGGGTCTCCTCGCGCACCGGGACCGGGCCGCTGAGCGACGACGAGCGCCGCCATCTCCTGCGCGCCGCCATCGGCTATGCGCTGGTCGACGATGCGCTCGGCCTTGACCGCCTGCGCGGCCGCTGGCGCGATGCGATGAGGGGCACGCCGGACGAGCGGTCCTTCGACGTGGTGACCTCGCCGATCGAGGCGCGGGGGGTCGAGTATCGCGAGATCGCCAAGTCGATCGCCGATCGCGACACGCTGGACGGGTTCCTCAAGTACTACCGCGAGCGCTATCCGGGCGAGACGCCGGGCGCGAGCGAGGGGACGCCGTCCGCGCCGGCGCAGCAGTCGGGCGCTCCCGCCGCCGCGCGGCCGGGCTGAGCCGGACAGGGCGCGCGCTCAGCCGCCGAAACTTCGCACCAGGCTGCCGGCGACGAGATGCCAGCCGTCGACGAGGACGAAGAAGATCAGCTTGAAGGGCAGGGACACGGTCACCGGCGGCAGCATCATCATGCCCATCGACATCAGGACCGACGCGACCACGAGATCGATTACCAGGAAGGGCACGAAGAGCAGGAAGGCGATCTCGAAGGCGCGCCGGAGTTCGGAGATCATGAAGGAGGGGATGAGCACCCGGAACGAGACCTCCTGCGGCGTCGCCGGCACCGGCTCGCGCGAAAGCTCCTGGAACAGGGCGAGGTCCTTCTCGCGCACATGCTTCAGCATGAACTCCCGAAAAGGACCGGAGGCCCGTTCGAAGGCCTGCGGCATGTCGATCTGGTTCTCGATCAGAGGCCGGACGCCGAGGTCGTAGCTCTGCTGCAGCGTCGGCGCCATGACGAAGCCGGTGAGGAACAGCGAAAGGCCGACGATGACGGCATTCGGCGGGGCGGTCTGCGTGCCGATGGCGGTGCGCAGCAGCGACAGCACCACCGCGATGCGGACGAAGCTCGTCACCATGATGAGGATGGAGGGGGCGACGGACAGAACGGTGATCAGCCCGATGAGCTGGATGACGCGCTCGTTGACACCGGCGCCCTGGCCGAGATTGATCGAGATGTCCTGGGCGGACGAAGGGCCGGCCAGCAGCGCCAGGGCGATGGCGGCGAGGGGCCACACCGTGCGGCGAACGCCGCGCCGGACCCTGGCCGTGCCGTGGATGAAAGACCGGAGCATTGCCGTCCCGCGCCGCGAATCGTTGGCGCCGAGCTTAGCAGGTCGCAGGCAGCGGCCCTGTGGACGACGGTGACGCGATCAGGATTTCGGCGGCGTGGGGCCGCGGCCGAGCAGCGCAGCCATCTCCTCCTCGAGGCTGTCGAACACCGACTTCTCGTCGGCGGACAGGGCTTTCGCGGATTGCGGGGCGGGCGCGGTGACCCCCGGGCGCGCGGCGGTCGGGACAGGGGTCGGGGGCGTCAGCGGTTTGGCAGGCGGCGTCGAGGGGGTGGCGCCGATAGGCTTGCGCAGGGCGGCCTCGAGCCGCGCCGCGACATCGTCCTGCCCGGCCGCCGCCGGGCGTGCCGCCGGAGTGACTGGCGTCGGGGCTGGCGAGACGGGTCGCGCAGGTTGGGTAACGACAGGTGTGATTCGGGGAACCTCCGGCCGCGGGGTCTCGACACGCGCGGGTTCCGTACGCTGGGCGGCGGGAGCCGCAACGGGTGCCGGGCGGGGCGGATCGGGCCGCAGCGCGGGCTGGTGCGCCGGGCGGGCCGGCTCCGGCCGCAGCGGCTCGGAGCGTGTCGGCGCCAGCGGCATGTCGAGGTTGACGGGGCGGGCGGCGAGGGGCTCGCCGGCGGCCTGCCGCGCGGCCTCCCTGAGCGAGGGGCGCTGCTGCGGCACGGGCGGGTCGGGCTCCACATAGGCGTGTGCGGCGGCGGGCTCGCGCACCAGGGTCGAGGCCTGGACTGGCATGCCGCGCACGATGGAGGATTCCACCACCACGTCGGTCGGGCCGCCGAGCAGCAGCAGATGCTCGACATTGTCGCGACGGATCAGCACCAGCTTGCGGCGCTGATCGACGTCGGCATAGTCGAGAACCGCGAGGCGCGGCTGCCGGCCCCGGCCGCCAGAACCGATGCCGAGGCCGCGTCCGCGCAGCAGGCGGAAGATCCAGGCGGTCAGTCCGATCAGCACCAGGACGGCCGCGAAGGCGACGATGAAGGTCGCGGCGAGGGGCGCGTTGGGACCGAGCAGATTGGTGAGATAGTTCATCGAGACCGATCCCATGGCATTCCGAACGCCCGCCCGAAGAGCGCACGTTAAATCTATGTTGAGGTTAACAGACCCGGCAAGGCTTGCCGACTTCGACCTCGCCGGATGGTTAACCCGCCACGGCAGAGGTTGAAAGTCCCTTAACGCTTAACCAGTCGTTAACCATGAACCCGGCATCCTTTGCCTATCGACAAGGGCGCGGGGGACACCATGGCGACCAGCGACGTGCCGCTCTTCTCCATGCTGCGCACCCGGATGCGATGGCATCAGGATCGCCAGAAGATACTGGCCGAAAATGTCGCGAATGCGGATACGCCCGGCTTTCGGGCGCGCGATCTCGCGGCGCCGAGCTTCGCATCCATGGCGCGGGGCACGGCGAGCGCGACGGGGGCCGCCAGCATCGGGGCCGGGCCGACGCGCACCGATCCACGTCACATCCAGACCGCGTCCGCTTCGCAGCAGACCCGCTTCGACGTGCGCCGCAACACCGGCGTCGTCACCACGCCCGACGGCAACCGCGTCAATCTTGAGGACGAGATGCTGAAGGTCGCGCAGAACCAGATGGACTACCAGGCGGTCGCCGGTCTCTACCAGCGTTCGCTCGGGCTGATCCGCACCGCCATCGGCAAGAAGGGCTGAGGAGACACCGCATGTCCATGGACTTCCTCAAATCGATCCGGATCGCCGCCGGCGGCATGCGGGCGCAGGCCGGCCGCATGCGGATCACGGCGGAGAACATCGCCAATTCCAGTTCCACGGCGCAGACGGCCGGTGGCGATCCCTACCGGCGCAAGATCCCGACCTTCCGGACGACCTTCGACCGCGAACTGCAGGCGACGACCGTCCAGCTCGGGCCGGTGCGCCAGCAGCAGGGCGAGTTCCGGACCCGCTTCGACCCCAACCATCCGGCCGCGGACGCCCGGGGCTATGTGAAGGTCCCGAACGTCAACTCGCTGGTCGAGAGCCTCGACATGCGCGAGGCCCAGCGCAGCTACGAGGCCAACCTCAACGTCGTCACCTCCACCCGGCGCATGATCCAGCGCACGATCGAACTGCTGAGGGCCTGAGGCGATGTCGTCCTCCTCCATTGCCGCCAACGCCTATGCGACAGCCGCGCGGCTGTTCTCGCCGGCGACCCCCGCTGCGCGCCCCTCGGCGCAGGGCGCGGGCTTCGGCGACATGCTGCGCAGCGCCGTGCAGAACCTCGACCAGTCGGCCCGCACCACCGACCAGCGCACCCAGGCCATGGCCGCCGGCCGCGCCGACCTGATCGACGTGGTGACCGCCGTCGCCGAGACCGAGGTCGCCGTCGAGGCGCTGGTCTCGGTGCGCGACAAGGTCGTGCAGGCCTACGAAGAAATCATGCGGATGCAGATCTAGGACACGACGATGAGCCCTGCCGACATTCTCGACGTCGCCCGCGACGGCATCCTCACCGTGATCCTCGTCTCCGCGCCGATGATGCTGGTCGGCCTGGTGGTCGGCGTCATGGTCTCGCTGATCCAGGCACTGACGCAGGTCCAGGAGCAGACGCTGGTCTTCGTGCCGAAGATCCTCGCCATCTTCGCCACCATGCTGGTGGCGCTGCCCTTCATGGGCGACCTGATGAACGGCGTCACTGGCCGGATCATGGCCAAAGTGGTCAGCGGCGGGTGAATCAGCTTTGATCGGCGGCCTGCGCGGCCGCCGTTCGCCGGCACGCTCCAGGAGGGGCGAGACACCGTGACCATCCCGATCACCCCGGCGCTCATCGTCGTCTTCTTCATGATGTTCGCGCGCGTCGGCACCATGATGGCGCTGATGCCGGGCCTGGGCGAGCGCACGCTGCCGATGCGGGTCAGGCTCGGGGTGGCGCTGCTCATCACGCTGGCGCTGTTCCCGCTGCACCGGCCGCTCTACGACATCGATCTCGCCCGCCCCGCGAGTGTCTTCCTGATGCTGTTCATGGAGATGGCCGTCGGCTTCACGCTCGGCATGGCGGCCCGCATCGCTGTATCGGCGCTGCTCACGGCGGGCGTGGTCATCGCCCAGTCGATGGGCATCGGCTTTGCCATGCAGGTCGACCCGACCCAGGGCCAGCAGGGCGCGGTGATCGGCACCTTCCTGTCGCTGATCGGCGTGGTGCTGATCTTCTCGACCGAACTGCACCATCTCATCATCGCCGCGATCTCCGACAGCTTCACCGTCATCCGTCCGGGCATCCTGCCAGCCTCGGGGGACGCGGCGCAGTTCCTGACGACGGTGATGGCGAGGTCCTTTCTGATTGCCATCCAGCTCTCGGCGCCGTTCCTGGTCTTCGCCCTCGTGTTCAACATCGGCCTCGGCGTCCTGTCCAAGCTGATGCCGCAGATGCAGGTCTTCTTCGTCGCCATGCCGGTGACCATCGGCGTCGGCTTCATCATCCTCCTCCTCGTCGTCTCCGTCATGATGTCCCACTACATGGGCAGTCTCGAAGCGGTGCTCGGCGAGATCGCGGTCAACCGGAGGTAGGCCGTGGCGGGAGACAGCGAGGACAAGGACCAGAAGACACACGATCCGACGCAGAAGAAGCTCGACGATGCGCTGAAGAAGGGCGACGTCGCCAAGAGCCAGGATCTCGTCTCGTGGTTCCTCCTGTTCGTCGCCACCCTCATCGTCGCGACCATGGCGGGCGGCGCGGCGGGCGGCCTTGCCGTGCCGCTGAAGAACCTCATCGCCAATGCCGACATGGTGACGGCGGACCGCGCCGGCCTGATGCGGCTCTACGTGTCGCTGGTGCTGGCGATCATCGTCGCCATCGGCCTGCCGCTGCTCGGGCTGTTCCTCACCGGCATCGGCGCCAATCTGGTCCAGCACCGGCTGGTTCTGTCGACCGAGAGCCTGAAGCCGAAACTGTCGAAGATCTCGCCGATCGCGGGCTTCAAGCGCATCTTCGGCAAGGACGCCTTCGTCAACTTCGCGAAGGGCCTCGCCAAGGTGACGCTGGTCGGCGTGGTGATCTTCTCCGTGCTCTGGCCGCAGCGCGCCTCCATCGACAGCATCGTGCGCATGGACGTGGAGATGCTGCTGCCGCACACCTTCTCGATCGTCATCACCGTGCTGATCGCGGTGGTGGCGATCATGGCGATCATCGCGCTGGCCGACTACGTCTATCAGTACCAGCGCTGGTACAACCGCCAGAAGATGTCGACGCAGGAGCTCAAGGAGGAGTTCAAGCAGTCGGACGGCAATCCCGAGATCAAGGGCAAGATCAAGCAGTTGCGCCGCGAACGCTCGCGCAAGCGGATGATGGCGAACGTCCCCAACGCCACAGTCGTGGTCACCAACCCGACCCACTTCGCCGTGGCGCTGAAATACGAGGCGGGCATGCAGGCCCCCGTCTGCGTCGCCAAGGGCATGGACCTCATCGCCCTGAAGATCCGCGAGCTCGCCATCGCCAGCGACGTGCCGATCGTCGAGAACGTGCCGCTCGCCCGGGCGCTGCACGCCAGCGTCGAGATCGACCAGCCGATCCAGGAGGAGCACTACAGGGCGGTGGCCGAGGTGATCGGCTACGTCATGCGGCTGAAGGGCGAACTGAACTGAGGCGCGGGGCAGAGGCGTTCGAGGTGGTCGAAATGCCGCCGTCGTGGCCCTGCCGCCCTTGCCTCTTGGCCGGCGAACCGGCACGACTACCAGATGGAATCCTGCAAGGATTCTCCCCAACCTGACCAACGGCTCTTCTCCGCCATGGCCCTCGTCGAAAAGAACGCCCGCGCCGATCACGCGTCCTCCGCGAATGCCGGATCGCGCCGATCGGTGGACCGTTCGGAACAGTCGGGGTCCACCGCCATGGTGCTGGTCGTGGCGGTCGTGCTGGTGGGCGCGGCCCTGTTCTTCCTGATGATCGGCCGCGACAACGCCTATCCCTATGTCATCGGCCTCTTGGCCCTGCTGGCGGTCTGCGGCGTGTTCTCGCTCTTCGCCTATGCCTCGGGCATCCTGCGCTTCGCCACCGAGGAGGGCCGCAACGACTTCACCAAGGCGATGGTCGACAGCGCCGGCGACGCGGTGGTGGTGAGCGAGCCCTCGGGGCGGGTGCTCTATGCCAATCCGGCCTATCTCGCCATGACCGGTGCCACCGGCGACGAGGATGTTCGCGCGGTCGAGCGCGCCTTCACCGGCGCGCCGGAAGTGTCGGAGGCGATCTACCGCCTGTCGCAGGCCGCCCGCGAGGGGCGCCGCCACCAGGAGGAGGTGCGCCGGCCGGGCGCCGAGGACGCGCGCTGGCTCAGGCTGAAGGTCCGCCCGATGGCCGGCGAGGGCGTCGGCCGGCTGCGTGGCGTGGGGCGCGCAAGCGTCTGGACGGTGGAGGACATCACCCGCGACCGGCAGACCGCCGAGAGCGCCTTCGAGACCCTGCAGAAGGCGATCGACTTCCTCGACCACGCCCCGGCCGGCTTCTTCTCGATGGAGCCGAACGGTGAGATCGCCTACATGAACGCCACGCTCGCCGGCTGGCTCGACCATGACCTGACCGAGGTCGGCTCCGGCGGCCTGGCGCTGGCCGACATTCTCGCCGCCGATGCGGCGGCGCTGCTGCGCACCATCCCGCCCAAGCCCGGCGAGGTGACGACCGCGACCTTCGACCTCGACCTGAAGCGCCGCAGCGGCGAGGCGCTGCCCGTCCGTCTCCTGCACAAGGTCGCCTTCTCCGCCGACGGCACGCCGGGCTCCTCGCGCACGCTGGTCATCAACCGCGGGCGGTCCAACGACACCGGCGACAGCCTGAGGGCCGCCGAGGTCCGGTTCGCGCGCTTCTTCAACTCGTCCCCGCTCGGCATCGTGACGGTGGACCGCGACGGCCATGTCGGCCGCGCCAACCCGATCTTCGCGCGAATGCTCACCGACGTCGTGCCGGCGACCGAGGCCGGCTCGCGCTCCCTCCTGTCTCTCGTCAAGGAGAGTTCGCGTCCGGCGCTGTCCCATGCCATCGGCGAGGCCGCGGCCGGCAAGGGCGATCTCGCCGCGGTCGACGGCGCACTGCAGGGCAATGCCAACCGCTTTGCCCACTTCTTCGTCGCGCCTGTCGACGATCCCGAACAGCCGGGCGAGGCGGCGATCGTCTACGTGGTGGAGACGACGGAGCTGCGCCAGCTTCAGGAGCAGTTCGCGCAGTCGCAGAAGATGAACGCGGTCGGCCAGCTCGCCGGCGGCGTCGCCCACGACTTCAACAACGTGCTGCAGGCGATCATCGGCCATGCCGACCTGCTGCTCATGGACCACAAGCCGGCGGACCCCTCGTTCAACGACGTCATGCAGATCAAGCAGAACGCCAACCGCGCTGCGAGCCTCGTGCGGCAGTTGCTGGCCTTCTCGCGCAAGCAGACGTTGCGGCCGCAGGTGGTCCAGCTCGGCGACGTGCTCTCCGACCTCTCGATGCTGCTGCGTCGCTCGCTCGGCGAGCGCGTCGGCCTCGACATGGTCCACGGCCGCGACCTGTGGCCGGTGCGGGCCGATGTCACCCAGCTCGAGCAGGTGATCCTCAATCTCGCGGTCAATGCCCGCGACGCCATGCCCGACGGCGGCAAGCTGACCATCCGCACCGTCAACGTGCAGGCCGCCGACATCATCCGCCATCGCGCCAAGGACGACCCGGTCGAACTGCCGGAGAGCGATGCCGTGATGATCGAGGTGACGGATACCGGCACCGGCATTCCCGACGAGATCAAGCAGAAGATCTTCGACCCGTTCTTCTCCACCAAGGACGTCGGCAAGGGCACCGGGCTCGGCCTCTCGACGGTCTATGGCATCGTCAAGCAGTCGGGCGGCTATGTCTTCGTCGACACCCAGATGGGGCGCGGCACCACCTTCCGCATCTTCCTGCCGCGCCATGTCGAGACGGCGGAACCGGTGGCGGCTGCGCCCATCGCGGTGGAGCCGACTCCGTCGGCGCCCGCCGCCATGCTGGTGTCGGGCGGCCCCGCCGAGGGCGCGCCGCCCGCCGCCCCGCCCGAGGCCTCCGCAGTCCCTGATGCGCCTTCAGCCGCCGAGGAGGCGCCGGCAGCTCCCGCCGCACCGGCGCCGCCGCGCGACGATACGGGGGCGGGCACCATCCTGCTGGTCGAGGACGAAGAGGCGGTCAGGGCCTTCGCCTCGCGGGCCCTCATGTCGCGCGGCTACACGGTGCTGGAGGCCGGCTCCGGGGTCGAGGCGCTCGAGGTCATGGCCGAACATGGCGGCACGGTCGATCTCGTCGTCTCCGACGTGGTCATGCCGGAGATGAACGGCCCGACCTTGCTCGGCGAGCTGCGCAAGTCGAACCCCGGCATCAAGGTCATCTTCGTCTCCGGCTATGCCGAGGAAGCCTTCAAGAACGACCTGCCCGAGGGCCAGGCCTTCGCCTTCCTGCCGAAGCCCTTCTCGCTGAAGCAGCTGATCGAGGCGGTGAAGGAGCAGGCGAAAGGCTGACTCGCCTGCCGGCGGCGGATCGACCTATCCTTGGGTCATGCCGAAGCAGTCCGTCCAGCCGCTGATCGCTCTCGACGCCGTCCTCATGGATACGGAGACGACCGGGCTCGATCCGGCCAAGGCGCGCATTGTCCAGATCGGGGCGGTCGGCCTGAACCACGGCCGGCTGGTGCTGGGCGAACGTTTTGACCAACTGGTCGATCCGGGCGTCCCCATTCCGGCCAGCGTCACGGCGATCCACCACATCGACGATGCCCGGGTGAAAGGCGCGCCCGCCTTCCCCGAGGCCTTTGAGGCCTTCGAGACGTTCCGCGCCGGCCGCCTCGTCGTTGGCCACAATCTCGGCTTCGATCTCGCGCTGTTCCGGCGCGAGTGCCGTCTCGCCGGCCGTGCCTATGACCCGCCGGCCTCGCTGGACACGCGGCTTCTCGGCCAGATCTGTTTTCCCTCGCTCGCCGGCTACACGCTGGAGATCCTGGCGGAACGGGTCGGCGTGACGCTCGACCGGGCCGGCCGTCACGATGCGGTAGGCGATGCCGAGAGCGCGGGGGCGATCTTCGTGGCGCTGCTGCCCTTCCTGAAGGAAAAGGGCGTGCGCACCGTCGGCGAGGCGAACCAGGCCTGCCGCCGCTTGACCGACGCCATGGAAGGCTTCGCGCGGGCCGGCTGGGAAGAGCCGAAGGCGGTGGTCGCAGCCGGGCAGGCGGCGCTGGCCCGTATCGACTCCTATCCCTTCCGCCATCGTGTCCGGGATGTGATGGGCCACCCGCCCGCCGTGACGACGCCGGCCATGCCGTTGATGGCGGCGGCGCAGATGATGATGGAGCGGCGGATCTCCTCGCTCTTTGTCGCCGAGCCGGAGGCGCTCAGCACCGACGCGGCCGGCATCGTCACCGAGCGCGACGTGATGCGGGCGGTGGCGACCGGCGGCGCAGCCGCCCTCGACAGACCCGTGGGCGAGATCGCCTCGCGGCCGCTGGCCTTTGTGGAGGCGGACGATTTCGTCTACCGCGCGATCGGCCGGATGGACCGGCTCAAGGTCCGGCATCTGGCGGTGGCCGATGCAGCGGGGCGGATCGTCGGCGCCCTCTCGGCCCGCGACCTCCTGAAGATGCGGGCGAGCGACGCGCTGGCGCTCGGCGACGCGATCGAGGCGGCCGAGGGCGCCCCGGCCATGGCCGCCGCCTTCGCGCGGATGCCGGTGGTGGCGCGGCAACTGCTGTCGGAGGAGGTGCCGGCGACCGCCGTCGCCGCCGTCATCAGCCACGAGATCGGCGCGCTGACGGCGCGGGCGGCCCGTGAGGCCGAGGCGATGATGGTCGCGGAGGGCGCAGGCCCCGCGCCCGTCGCCTATGCCGTTCTCGTGCTGGGATCGGTCGGGCGCGGCGAGAGCCTGCTCGCCGCCGACCAGGACAATGCCGTGGTGACGGCCGTTCCCGCCGATGCCGAGGCGGCCGACCTCTGGTTCGCCCGGTTCGGTGCGCACATGGCCTACATTCTGGATGCGGCCGGGGTGATCTATTGCAAGGGCGGGGTGATGGCCCGCAATCCCGGCTTCCGCGGCTCGATCGACGACTGGCGGACGCGTATCGGCGACTGGATCGGCCGGACGCGGCCGGAGGACCTGCTCGCCGTCGATATCTTCTTCGACTTCCGCGCCGTCCACGGCGACATGGCGCTGGCCGCCGACCTGTTCAACGAGGCCTATGCCGCCGCCCATCAGGCGCCGATGCTGGCCAAGCTGCTGGCCGAGCAGATCGGCTCGCACCGGCCGCCGCTGACGATGTTCGGGGCGTTCAGGCTGACGGATGGCCGGGTCGACCTGAAGATCGGCGGGCTGTTTCCGGTGGTGGCGGCCGCCCGCTGCCTGGCGCTGCGCCACGACATCCGGCTGCGTTCGACACGGGAACGGATCCAGGCGCTGCGCGAGAAGAAGATCGGCGCGGCCGAGGACCTCGAGCACTGGCTGGACGCCCATGCCGTCATCGTCAACGCCATCCTGCGCCAGCAGATCGCCGACCTGGAGAGCGGTCGCCCGCCGGGCAACAAGGTCGACCCGGCGATCCTCGGCAAGGCGGACCAGGCGCGGCTGAAGACCGCCATCGGCCATCTCGCCCATGTCGGCGAGACAGTGAAGGACCTGCTGTTCCAGACGTAAGGCCGGTCAGCGGCAGTTGCGGGCGATGATCTCGTGCCAGTCGGCGATGGAACCCTCCATCTGCGCGACGTTCTCGCGGGCATGATGGCCGGACATGCACCGGCGGAAGATGCAGGCCGAATCCCGCATCACGCGGACATGACGCCTGAACACGGCACATTGTTGCTGGCGGGGAGCCGAGCGCACGCCGGCGAGCCGTGCCGATGCCTCGCGCAGGCGGATTTCGGTCAGGACCAGTTCGCGGGCGCAGGCATCGCTGCCGGGGCCGCCCTGCACGGCCTGGCAGAAGGACTGCGCGGCAGCCGGTGGCACAAAAAAGGACGCTGGCGAGATGATCGCCAGCGCCAGAAGTCCTCGACGGATGTGCATGGAGGTCTGTCGGGGTCGATAAGGGGTTCAGCGGCAGCCGTGCGAGATGACGCCGCGCCACTCGGTGGCGGACTGGCGCAGGAAGCCGATCTTGGCGGCGCGCTCGGGGCCGGCGACGCAGCGGTCGACGGCATCGACGGCGCGGCCGAGCGACACGAGATGGCCGCGGAAGGCCGAGCACTGCGCGCCCATGTCGGACTCGTGGAGACGCTCGACGGAAGCGAGGCTGCGGTTGATCTCGGCCTCGGCTGCGGCGAGACGGTCGGCGCAGGGCTCGGCCGGCATCGGCAGGGAACCAAGGCTTGCGACCTGCATCGGCGCGCCGGCGCCGGCGGCACGTGCCGGCCAGGCGGTGAGCACCATGGCGAGGAAGGCGATGGCGGTGGCCGCCACCAGCGAGGAGGCGATCAGGGCGAGCGTATGGGCGTCGGCCGAATTGGACCTGGCGGACGAGAAGGTCGGGTTCGAACTGCGCATGGCGTGTCCCTCCGGTATGACGCACTGAATGCGCGCCCCACGTTTCCTTGGCATTTCGGGCCGCAGGGAGCGTGTTTCCGTTCAGAAACAGCCCGTCCGCAATCCCGTCGCCTGCATCAACACCTCAGCCGAGGTTCAGTTCCTTGAAGAAGTCGTTGCCCTTGTCGTCGACGACGATGAAGGCGGGGAAGTTCTCGACCTCGATCCTCCAGATCGCCTCCATGCCGAGCTCGGGATATTCCAGCACCTCGACCTTCCTGATGCAGTCCTGGGCGAGGCGGGCGGCGGGACCGCCGATGGAGCCGAGATAGAAGCCGCCATGCTTGGCGCAGGCTTCGCGGACCTCGCGGGAGCGGTTGCCCTTGGCGAGCATGACCATGGAGCCGCCGGCGGCCTGGAACTGGTCGACGAAACCGTCCATGCGGCCGGCCGTGGTCGGCCCGAAGGAGCCGGAGGCATAGCCGGCGGGCGTCTTGGCCGGGCCGGCGTAATAGACCGGGTGGTTCCTGAAATAATCCGGCATGGGCTCGCCGCGGTCGAGCCGCTCGCGGATCTTGGCATGGGCGGCGTCGCGGGCGACGATCATCGGGCCGGTGAGCGAGACGCGCGTTTTGATGGGGTGCTTGGACAGCGTTTCGAGGATCTCCGACATCGGCCTGTTGAGGTCGATCCTGACGACGTCGCCGCCAAGCGCCGCCTCGTCGATCTCCGGCAGATACTGGGCCGGGTGATGCTCCAGCTCCTCCAGGAAGACGCCGTCGCGGGTGATCTTGCCGAGCGCCTGCCGGTCGGCCGAGCAGGACACGGCGATGGCGATCGGCAGCGAGGCGCCGTGGCGCGGCATGCGGATGACGCGGACGTCGTGGCAGAAATACTTGCCGCCGAACTGCGCGCCGACCCCCATGGCCTGGGTGAGCCTGTGGACCTCCTCCTCCATGGCGAGGTCGCGGAAGGCGTGGGCGAACTCCGAGCCCGCCGTCGGCAGGGCGTCGAGATAGCGCGCCGAGGCGAGCTTGGCCGTCTTCATGGTGTGCTCGGCGGAGAGCCCGCCGATGACGATGGCGAGGTGGTAGGGCGGGCAGGCGGCGGTGCCCAGTGTCAGGATCTTCTCGTGCAGGAACTTGATCATCCTGTCGTGGGTCAGGATCGAGGGCGGCGCCTGGAACAGGAAGCTCTTGTTGGCCGAGCCGCCGCCCTTGGCCATGAACAGGAATTTGTAGGCGTCCTCACCCTCGGCATAGATCTCGATCTGGGCGGGGAGGTTGTTGCGGGTGTTCCGCTCCTCGAACATCGAGATCGGCGCCACCTGCGAATAGCGCAGGTTCTTCTTCTCGTAGGCGTCGAGCACGCCCTGGCCAAGGGCCGCCTCGTCCTCGCCCTCGGTCCAGATCAGACGGCCCTTCTTGCCCATGATGATCGCCGTGCCGGTGTCCTGGCACATGGGCAGCACGCCGCCGGCGGCGATGTTGGCGTTCTTCAGGAGGTCATAGGCGACGAACCTGTCGTTGGCGGTGGATTCCGGGTCATCGAGGATGCGGCGGAGCTGGGCGAGGTGCCCGGGGCGCAGCAGGTGGTTGATGTCGATGAAGGCGGCTTCGGAGAGGAGGCGGATCGTCTCGCGGTCGACGACGACGACCTCCTTGCCGAGCACGGTCTCGACCCGGACACCGTCCGAGGTGAGTCTGCGGTAGGGCGTCTCGTCCCTGCCGAGCGGAAACAGCGAATAGGAGCCGGCGGCGAGCGGAGCGTTCATCGGGACTGTCCCATGGAGGCGCCGGGCGGCAGGCCCGGCAGGGTGATGGGGTTTCCTTAAGCCATTGCGGGTCCCGATTGAAGTCGTTCCAAGGTGGGGAGGCACGGGCGACCGGGAGGAAGGCCGGGAGGGGGCTGCTGCCATACAGTGTCAGCAGGCCGGGCGAGAACAAAAAGGGGTATAGCGACCGCCGGGAAGGCGGGCCGAACAGGACCAGAACTGGCGACTTATGGCTCTGGCTGCCCTATCGGGATCTGCAGTTCGTCCGCCTACTGAGGCGGGCAGCTTCGGCATGAGACTTTGCCGCCTTGAGCCGCACCAGACACAAGGCCAGCTACGCAGTTGTAAGCCTTAGCGTGCACTCGGACAGCGCTAATCGCGTCACTGACGGCGATTGCCGGATTCGGTTACTTCGAAATGGGAACAAGTCGGCTTTAGAACGTGCCCCGCAGTTTCGCCGCGAAGCAATGAAATGGGAACCTAGAGCGTTTGCGTATCGTACATCTTGCCAACTCTAAGGGTTTACATCGAAGCGGATAGAGCGCACGCCCCCGGCAATCATCTCATTCATTCGCGCTTCGAGTTCTTTCTCGCCCTCCCGAACCTCTTCATGGCACAAGTATGCTGCACCTATGAGCCCGAAAGGCCCTAGCAGCGCACCACCAATAAGTCCGCAGATCACGGATATTGCTTGTCGACATGCCTTTCCATCGGGGGTAGCGACGGGAAATGGCGAAAGTCCTAGCGGACCCGTGGCGAAAGAAAACCGACCTTCCCTAACAGCCACCGTTGCATTGAGATTGCCTTGGAAAGAAGCCGAATTTAGATGGACTTTGGCTGTACAAATGGGCCCACCAACGGGAGGCTCAAGCTTCGCGTACACCAGTTCAGCGTCCGATATTGAGACGGCTGTCCGTATTGGAAATGTAGTAGTTTCAAGAGACCATCGGCCGGAGCGGATGCGCACCAGGCGATTTTCGAAACCCATGGGTTCTGTCAGATTCACAACCAGATTTTGGTCTTTGACGTGAGCTTCAACCTTGCCAACTACAAAATCCTCTGTGTCTCGCCTTCCGGGAAACATCCGCGAATAATTCAAGGTAGGGACGGAAATCGTGAGCCTGGCCGTGCCGTTGCCCCGTACCAGACTCAGGTCTGAGATTACCAAGTTCGCTACCGCATTGCCGCCCGAACTGGTCAGATTTGCGCGTGCCTCTATTCGTCCTTCGACAAGGTGAACATCGGCGCGGTCAGCGCGCCTCAGCAAGCCAGTCATCGTGGCTGAGCCTTGGACGAGCGCAAAACGACCCATGCCTTCTGCTGTGAAATCGCTGAGGTTCGCGCGGAGTCTGAGCTCACCAACGGGGAGGCCGTCGTTGGGAGACAGTGTTAGGTCCTCACCCTGCAAATCGCCTGATAGCGCTTGGGCTACAAAACCTTCGTCCAGTCGAAGCGCTTGCGCGGATACCGCCGCATGAATCCGCGTGATATTGCCAACGATAGGCGCGCTACGGTTTCGGGAATTAAACGTCAGGATGCCGGTGCGCAGTTCACCTCGATCCAAGCGAATAATGCCCGCATTTGGAATTTCATGTGAACCGCTTTGCGTCGCCAAGTTCATGGGGTTGATTTCGCCCATGGAAACTAGAGGCGCGCCCCTCTTCGCAGAGATTGGCCTGCAATCAGCTGGCGACCCTTGAGGACAGCGGAATGTTACCAGAATATCCGCTGCTCCTAAGAACAGCCTCGTCGACCTACCGATTTGCAAGTCTGCTGTTGAAACCGCAGCATCGAATTTTCCATTTGCGGCCGAAAAATCAACTCCCGCCGAGCTGAAGCGCAAGTCGATATTGCCTAGTTCTACCGTTGCCCGCGCAAAAGTTATTACACTCGGACGCACTCCATCCCCGTTTGAGATCGTGATATTGGAGCCGGAGGCAGCGGTGCCGGTAAGTATTCCACCTGTAATCGATATATCGCCGGTGGCCCCCGCGATATCCAAGCCGTCAGCCCGGAACAGCGAGCCCTGTTCCATGGACAAGCGAGCTGTAGGGGTCGTCAGAAGGCCGCTCACGAGCGGCAGTTGAAGTGTGGTCAACCGAGCCTCAATCCGCTGCTCTGCGACCAAATAACGTACATTTCGGAAGACGACTTTTGCGTCATTCGCAGCGACCAGGTAGTCGCCGGCTCCTAGGGCAATCTGTGTTCTCTCGGAGAGGCTTGCTGCAAGTCCTGGCTGCCCCGCTCGCGGGAAGAAGCGCACATCCTTGAAGAAATTGGCAAACGAGGCAGAAGACCTCTGAGCGCAATCATCCGTCCTGCATCGCCTAGTTGAATCCTGCCAAGCGAAGATCTTAAAAGCGAACAGATCATTCGGTTGGTAAGGAAGAGTGAAAAGTTGAGCCGCGACATTCAGTAATCGCGGTGTGGGCGTCCTGCATTCGTTGTTATTGATGGGTTTGAATTCAGATGCACCTGGGTCGAGAAAGCCGCCTGATCGAATTACAATTTTTCGGACTTCCGCAACTATGCAAAGGTCGTTTTGCCGAACGACAATAGTGACAGGAGCTTCACGGAACCAGGCTGTCGCCGACTCCACTCCGCCACCGCGATAGTCGAAGTCATAAACTAGATGATGTGCTCTCCGATTGATGAGAGTAAAATCATAATTCTGGAATTTACCGGTGAATCGACCGGTGTTTATCTCAGATTCTCCATGGCCGGTAACCGCGTCAACTCCACGCGCAATGCTGTTATATGTTGCTGAGGCTGCGTGTAGTGGTTGAGCCAGTAGGACCATGATGGAAAGGAGAAAGAAAATCCTGAGCACATTTCGCATGTGACTAACCCCCCCCCCAGTCTCCACGTTTGGACTATCACGCACAACCTCACGTAGAAGGTAGAGCGGATTGTTACGGATGAGACATCCCTCGCGCGATAGGGTTTGACCTGCAAACCGTTTCGCCTTCAGCCCAACGGACGGTTCATGCCCCCATGACGCAAAACTGTTGTCCGGACAGGTCTACGCATCGAATTGAATGGTTCGCGACCGGCTGGTTGCCCCCGCGCAGCCTGGAGTGTTGACTGAGCACACTTGGGAGGGCGCGCACTTGAATGCATCGGCGGGGATTGTTCGAAGTCAGTTCGAGGTGGGCGGAGCCTATACGCGAGAGCAGGTTCAGAGCCTGCTCGGTGTTCCCCGTGCAAGGCGCGGCGGCAATTGGGATACGGGATATACAGAGTACGAAGGCGAGTTTTTCATATTCGCGAATATCGGAAACCCGGGCCGCACCGGTCATGACTATGCAAACTGGTGGGAGGGTGGAACCCTGCGGTGGGAGGCTAAGGCCAATACCCACATAGACACTCCCCAGGTTCGTCAGCTCTATGGCGGTCAAAAGCCCGTGCATGTCTTCACGCGAGAGACGGACAGAAGCCCCTTCGTGTATCAAGGGACTGCGATCGCGGTCTCAGTAGATGACACGAGGCCTGTCAAGTTCAGATGGTCCTTCGGCTCGGAGTGGAGACGGCCGATGAACGCCATCGAGCTTGCGCAGGGATTGGAGCGCATTGGCTTCCTCATTGAGCCCAAAAAGACCAAGACCCAGCGCGCAACGCTTGAAGATTTGGTTGTCTACATCAAAGCAGAAAGTCACTCGCTCCTGCTTGTCATCGATCCCAAGTTCGGAGATCGGCTCGACGTCTTGCTTAGCCTTCCTGGCATTTTCCGCCCCATTCCAAGGGATGCGCTTCTGCACAATTCGTCGATGCGAAGCTTCCCGAAGCGCATCCACAAGGGTTCAGCAGAAATCCCCTATGGGCTGGATTTCGACGTCAGGACTTTCGAGGCGCTATCGGCGTTCATCGGGGTCCTCCGCGGAAAGAGCGCAGCAACGGAAGCATCCGTCGGCACCAATAGTGATCAAGCAGATGTTGACCCCCAAACCGAAACGGAGGCCACTCGCGCTGCACGATTGGGACAGTCAAAATTTCGGGCTGCTCTTATCGAGCGTTGGCAAGGAAAATGCCCGCTCACGGGTATCGCAATGGCCGACCTCCTGCGAGCCTCTCACATCAAGCCCTGGTCAGTTTCGGACAATCGCGAGCGGCTTGATCCGGACAATGGCCTGCTCCTTGCGGTCCATATCGACGTGCTTTTTGATAAGGGGCTGATTTCTTTCAGTGATGCAGGAAGATTGATTGTTTCGCCGCGATTGCCGGCGGCCGAACGTGAAATCCTGCAGCTAGACCAAGAGCGAAAGCCTTTGGTGTTGAGTCCTGGAAATCGTATTTTCTTGCAAGATCACCGAGTGCGTTACAGCTTTCCGGAATGTTAAGTATTTGATCTACGCAGCGAGTGAGTTGACGTTGATATGACAACACCTGTCTTTGGAAGCTTGGCATGGTTTGTAAATGGGTTCCTCCCGCCCTTCTTGGCGGGTGACCTGAGACCCTTTTCTCCTCCAGCCTGAGGGAGAGTCCTGAGTTTCGTTTCTGGCCTTAGGCGGCCCGTTTTTCCAGCGTGGATTTCATTGCGAACTCGGCCGGCGGCATGTTGCCGAGCGCC
>NZ_JBJPHW010000016.1:0-77717 GCF_053471285.1 Phreatobacter aquiterrae
CAGTCGTGCGACCCGGTTCGGACAGCAGTTCTCGCCCATGTCCACGAGGTCGTCGTGGAGCTTCCGGTAGCCGTAGACTTTGCTGCTGTCGCGCCAGGCCGTGCGGATCAGTTCGATCTGGCGGCGGGCGTCCGACACGTCCATCCCGCCGAACTTCGCCTTGAACTTGTAGAAGGTCGCAGCCGAGATGCCGTGCTTGCGACAGACCTCCGACGTCTTCGCACCGGCCTCCTGCTCCTTCAGCATCCCGATGATCTGCTCTTCCGCGAACCGCGAGGGTCGCATCGTCCATCTCCATGGTCGACGGATTCTACCCAAATCTGGAGGAGGTTCAGGGTCTCAGGCCATCGACGATCTCGGCTATCCCTATTGGGAAGAGACCGAAAGCCCCCGCCTACAGGGCCCTTCTTGCTGATCTTGGCTGAGCCCTCGCGCGCTCAGCGTACCACGGGCAGCCCGGCCCTCTGCCAGGCCGAAATCCCGCCCGCAATATGGCTCTCGATCGGCAGGCCGGCCTTAGCGCATTCGCCAAGCGCGCGGCCGGACCGTCCACCGGACAGGCAGTAGAGGATGACCTTCTTGTCGCGTGGCAGGCGGCCAACGCCCTGCGCGAACTGCGAGAGGGGCAGATGGATGGCGCCGGGGACGTGCCCCGACCGCCACTCGGAGTCCTCGCGCACGTCGACAAGCACGGCCTCGCCTTCGGCAACAAGGGCCTGCGCCTCGGCAGGTGTCAGGTCGCAGCCCGCCGGCCGCCGGTTCAACCAGCCAAACATGATCGTCTCCTTATGCGATGGGGGAACGCGACCGGCTCACGCGGCCGGCCGCCGGGCGCCGCCCCAGTCCAGGTAGGCCAGCGCCACATAGGCGAGGATCGCCGAGCCGATGGCCCCGACGGTCCAGATGACGGCCACCAGCACCCAGTCGATCGGTCCACCGACGTCATAGAGGTTGGAATCGGTGACGAACCACATGATGAACAGGGCGAGGACACCGCCAAAAACGCCGAGAACTTCAGCACCGATCAGCCGGCGGCTGAACAGCCCGCGATCCCTCACGAGCAGGAACAGGAAGGCAAGGATGCCCAAGATTGCGATGGCGACCAGGAGCCAGAGGGCGGGTCCCAGCATCTCCTGGAAGACCGCGATGAAAACCGAAATGTCGAGATCCTTCATCGTCCCCTCCTCAGGCCAGGCCGCGCAGCATGGCGGTATAGGTCGGCTTCAGCGCCATCTCTTTCATGATCCAGGTGATCCACAGTTCCTCCAGCGGCGCGATGATGCCGGGGAAGGAGGGCACGAGGTTGTCGTTGTAGTCGAACTCCACCAGCATGGCCCGGCCGATGCGGGTGATCAGCGGGCAGGAGGTGTAGCCGTTGTAGGCCGCCTCGCTCTTGCCGCCCTGGATGGCGGCGACGAGATGGTCGACAGCCACGGGCACCTGCCATTTGACGCTGGCCGCGGTCTTGCCCTTCGGCACGCCGGCGACGTCGCCGACGGCGAAGACGTTGGGAAAGCGCTTGTGGCGCAGGTTCGCCCGATCGACCTCGATCCAGCCGTCGGCGGCCCAGGGACCGGACTGCCAGGGCAGGGGTGAGTTGCGGACCGCCGTCGGTGCGCGCATCGGCGGCACCACGTTGATGAAATCAAACTTGATTTCCGTCGATCCGCTCGGCGTGCGGAAGGTGGCGGTCTTCTTCCCCGGATCGATGGCGGTCATGACGTGGTCATAGACCGTCTTCACGCCGCGCTCGCCGAAAAGCATGCGTACCTTCTCGGAGACGATTGGCACGCCGAAGTGGGTCTTGTTCTGCGCGGCGTAGATGAGCTCGGCCTTGCCGCGGTTACCGCGGCGGCGAAGGATGTCGTCGGTGATGAAGGTGTACTTGAGCGGCGCGCCGGCGCATTTCATCTCGGTGGCCGGGCGGCCGAAGAGGCCGACGCCGCCCTTGTCGGCGAAGCGCGACATCTCGCGATAGGTCGCTGCCGCGCCCTCGGGGCTGATATAGACGCTGCCGATGCCGTCGCGGCCGATCAGCGCCGTGTCCATGCCCTCGATGGCCGAATAGGCGAGCTCAAGGCCGGTCGCCACGATCAGATAGTCATAGGGCACGGCCCGCCCGGACTCGGTGACGACCTTGTTGCCGACGGGGTCGAACTCGCGGACCGGCTCCTCGATCATGTTCACGCCCTGCGGCACGTAGTCCCTCGTGGCGGAGATCGAATAACCGGGCGGCTTCAGGCCGGCCGCCACGAGGGTGAAGCCGGGCTGGTAGTAATGTTCCTTTCGCTTGTCGATCAGCGTGATCGTGGCGCCCTCGAGACGGGCGGCGAGGCGCGAGGCTGTGGCAAGGCCTGCTGCACCCGCTCCGGCGATGACGATCCGTGCGGCCGTGCGCACCTTCGGTTCCGCCGATGCGGCAAACGCCGGAAATGCCGGAAGCGCCCCGGCAGCCCCGAGCATCAGCAGCTTGCGGCGATCGATCTGCATTCCCCGAGACGCGGCGGTCCCCCCTGGGTCGCTCATGGCAAACCTCCCTGATGTGTCAGGCGACCAGATGTGGAGCCCTGGCCTTCGGCTTCTTGCAAGTCCCCCCGCTCCCCGCCGCCGCTGAAACAGCTGCTGCGGAATAGGGAAAACACCTCTTGATATTCCGATGTTTGAATATATTATCTGGCCCAGATAGCTGGCGGCACCAGGCTCGTCAAGTTCCTAGTTCACCGCCCAGGCCATCCGCAGTGATCCATCTCAAACGGGAGACACCCAAATGACGTTAGACAATGCCGTTCTCAGCTTCGCCGGCGTGATGATCCTGGTCTCGCTCGCCCTCGCCTATGCCGTCTCGCCGTGGTTCCATGCCTTCACGGCCTTCATCGGTCTCAATCTGCTTCAGGCCGGTTTCACCGGCTTCTGCCCGGCGGCCATGATCTTCAAGGCCATGGGTATCAAGGCCGGCTGCGCCTTCAAGTGAGGTTTGCCACCATGCGTGCAGCACGGACGACATCGCGCGCGGCGCTCGCCGCGCTGGCCCTTGCGGCAAGCGCCGCCACGGGGATCGCGGCGGAAGAGGTCATCCGCCCCGTCGCGGTGGTCGACAGCAAGGCGGTTTTTGGACGGATCGAGAGCCGCTTCGTGGTACCGGCGCGCTCGCGCATCGGCGGCACGCTGGTGGAACTCTCCGTCACCGAAGGCTCGGTCGTCGAGGCGGGGCGCCCCATTGCCCGCGTCGTCGACGAGAAGCTCGCCCTGCAGCTCAACGCCGCGGATGCCCGCATCCGCGCCGTCACGTCCCAGCTCGAGAATGCCAGGGTCGAATTCGATCGCACGTCGGCCCTTCTCGCCCGCGGTGCCGCCACCCAGCAGCGCGTCGACCAGATGCGCACGCAGGTCGAGGTTCTCACCAACCAGGTGAACCAGGGCGAGGCCGAGCGTTCGGTCGTCCTCCAGCAGGCGACGGAAGGCTCCGTCGTCGCGCCGGCCGCCGGGCGCATCCTGACCGTACCGATCCGCCGCGGTTCAGTGGTGCTGCCCGGCGAGCAGGTGGCGACCATCGCCGCCGGCGGGCTGTTCCTGCGCCTCGCCATTCCCGAGCGCCACGCCCCTCTCCTGACCGTCGGGTCCGAGGTCGCCATCGGCGAGCGCGGCTCCGCCGAGATTGGTGGAGCAACACGCGGGCGGATCGAGAAGGTCTATCCGCAGATCGAGAACGGGCGCGTCACCGCGGATGTCGCTGTGGAAGGTCTCTCCGACACCTTCGTCGGCGAGCGGGTCCTCGTGCGCGTGCCCGTGGCGACACGTCAGGCCATCGCCGTTCCCGAGGCTACCGTCACGACGCGCTCGGGCATCGATCTCGTGCGCATCACGACCGGAGAAGGTCCGCGCGACATCGCCGTCGTCATCGGCGCGATGGTCGACACGCCGGCCGGCCCGCGCCGCGAAATTCTCACCGGGCTGCGTCCCGGCGACCGGGTGATCCTGCCGTGACCGAGAAGACCTCCCTGGGGATCGCGGGCAACCTGACGCGCGCCTTCATCACCTCGCCGCTGACGCCGCTGTTCCTGCTGGCCTCTCTGGTGCTCGGCATCGTCGCCCTGATGACGCTGCCCCGCGAGGAGGAGCCGCAGATCTCCGTGCCGATGGTCGATATCCATGTGCGCGCCGACGGCCTGAAGGCCGAGGACGCGGTCAAGCTCGTCACCGAGCCGCTGGAGACGCTGGTCAAGTCGATCAACGGAGTCGAACACGTCTATTCACAGACCCGCGACGACGGCACTCTCATCACCGCCCGCTTCCTTGTCGGCACCTCGGCCGATGCGGCCATCCTGCGCGTCCACGAAAAGGTGCGCGCCAATCTCGACCGCCTGCCGACCGGCATTCCCGAACCGCTCATCGTCGGCCGCGGCATCGACGACGTCGCCATCATGGTGCTGACGCTGGCGCCGAAGCCGGGCACCGCCGACCGCTGGAGCGCCAACGACCTCACCCGCGTCGCGCGCGAGGTGCAGGTCGCCGTCTCGCAGCTCGACAATATCGGCCTGACCTATCTCGTGGGACAGCAGCCGGAGGAGATCCGCGTCGAGCCCGATCCCGAGTTGCTCGCCCGCGCCGGGCTGACGCTGCAGGCGCTGGCCGGCAAGGTGGAATCGGCAAACCGTGCCTTCGCGGCCGCCACCGTGCGCGACCAGAACCGCCAGATCGGCCTCGTCGCCGGCCAGACCCTGACCGGCCTCTCCGAGATCGGCAACCTGCTGGTCACGACCCGCGACGGACGGCCGGTCTATGTCCGCGACGTCGCCCGCGTGGTCCTGGCAACGGAGACCGCCGAGGCGCGTGTCTCCCACCTGTCGCGCAATGGCCAGGGCGGCTTCGACCGCGCGCCGGCCGTCTCGCTCGCCATCGCCAAGCGCGCCGGCGCCAATGCGGTCACCGTCGCCCACGATGTCTTCGCCGCCGTGAAGCGCCTCGAGGGCACGGTGGTGCCGGCCGAGGTGGCCGTCCACGTGACCCGCGACTATGGCGAGACCGCCAACGAGAAGGCCAACGAGCTCCTCTTCCACCTGGCGCTGGCGACGATCTCCATCGTGCTGCTGGTCTGGCTGGCGATTGGCTGGCGCGAGGCGCTGGTGGTGGCCATCGTCATTCCGGTGACGATCCTGCTGACGCTCTTTGCCGCGCGGATCATGGGCTACACGCTGAACCGCGTCAGCCTCTTCGCCCTCATCTTCTCCATCGGCATCCTCGTCGACGACGCCATCGTGGTCATCGAGAACATCGCCCGCCACTGGGCGATGAAGGATGGCCGCTCGCGGACGCAGGCCGCCATCGATGCGGTCGGCGAGGTCGGCAATCCGACCATCGTCGCGACGCTGACCGTGGTCGCCGCCCTCCTGCCCATGCTCTTCGTGTCGGGCATGATGGGGCCCTATATGAGCCCGATCCCGGCCAACGCCTCGGCGGCCATGATCTTCTCCTTCTTCGTCGCGGTCATGGTCACGCCCTGGCTGATGCTGAAGTTCGGCAAGGCCCACGAAGGTGGCCACGACGCGGCTCATGGCGGCGGCCATGGCGAGGGCGACGGCGGCATCCTCGGCCGCGGCTATCGGTGGGCGGCCGCCCCGATCCTCGCCTCGAAGGGCCGTGCCTGGATGTTCCTCATCCTCGTCGGCATCGCAACGCTCGGTTCGATGGCGCTGTTCTATACCCAGCACGTCACGGTGAAGCTGCTGCCCTTCGACAACAAGTCGGAGCTCGGCGTGGTCCTCGACCTGCCGCGCGGCGCCTCGGTCGAGGAGACCGACCGGCTGCTGCAGGAGATGGCGGGGCGCCTTGCCGGCATCGCCGAGATCGAGTCCATCCAGAGCCACGCGGGAACTGCTGCACCCTTCAACTTCAACGGCCTGGTACGGCACGCCTACCTGCGCAGCGAGCCGCAGATGGGCGACCTGCAGCTCAATCTCGTCCCGAAGGACAAGCGCAAGCGCGCCAGCCACGACATCGCCCTCGAGGTCCGCGAGCGGCTGCGGGCGGTGCCGATTCCCGCACGCACGGCTGTGAAGGTGGTCGAGCCGCCGCCCGGTCCACCGGTCATGGCGACGTTGCTCGCCGAGATCTACGGACCCGACGCCGAGACCCGCCGGCAGGTGGCGACGAAGGTCCGTGAGGCCTTCGCCTCGGTCCCATTCATCGTCGACGTCGACGACAGTTTCGGCACGTCCGCCGAGCGCCTGCGACTGACGGTGGCCGACGATTCACTCGAATTCCACCGCGTTGAGCAGAGTGACGTCTTCTCCACCATCCGCATGCTCTACGGCGGCACGACCGTCGGATATTCGCATCGCGGCGGCGGGCGCCAGCCGATTCCGATCCGCCTTGCGCCGTCGAAGAGCAGCCTCGTCGTCGACGAGCGGGCTCTGTCGACGCCCGTGCCGGCCAATATCCTTCCCGGAGACCGTTCGGTCGTCGAACTCGGCGACGTCGTGCGGCTGACCCGCGAGACCACGTCGCTACCGGTCTTCCGCCGCAACGGCCGCGCCGCCGAAATGGTGACGGCGGAACTCGCCGGGGCCTTCGAGGCGCCGCTCTACGGCATGATCGCTGTGCAGCGCGCCATGGATGCCGCCGACTGGGGCGCTGTGCCGAAACCTGTCATCGCGCTCAACGGCCAGCCCGTCGATACGACCAAGCCGGTTCTCCTCTGGGACGGCGAATGGGAGGTGACCTGGGTGACGTTCCGCGACATGGGTGCTGCCTTCATGGTGGCCCTGCTCGGCATCTACATCCTGGTCGTCATGCAGTTCGGCTCGTTCAAGCTGCCGCTGGTGATCCTGACGCCGATCCCGCTGACCTTCATCGGCATCCTCATCGGGCACTGGCTGTTCGGCGCGCCCTTCTCGGCGACGTCGATGATCGGCTTCATCGCCCTCGCCGGCATCATCGTGCGCAACTCGATCCTGCTGGTCGATTTCATCCGACACGCCCGCGCACCGGGCCGATCGCTGAACGACGTGCTGCTGGAGGCGGGGGCGATCCGATTCAAGCCGATCCTGCTGACGGCGCTTGCCGCCATGATCGGCGCTGTGACGATCCTCACCGACCCGATCTTCCAGGGTCTCGCCATCTCGCTGCTGTTCGGGCTCGCCTCATCGACCCTGCTGACCGTGCTGGTCATCCCGGCGATCTATGTGGTGCTGCGCGGAGAGAAGCCGGTCGGGGCGGAGGTCGACATGGCCACCGGGTGAGGTTCGCCCGAGCGATCGTCGCCTTTCAGATGCTCTGCCCAATAGACGGCACGACGATCATCGATGAGAGGTTTTCAGGCTCTGGTCGGACGGCTCTCACCCGTCGATCCGCCCGTCCCTGAGCGACACCAGCCTGTCGAAGCGCGAGAAGATCTTCTCGTCGTGGGTCACGGTGATGATGGACGCCTCGTTCTCGACGGCGACGCGGCGCAGGAGGTCCATGACGATGCGGGCGCGGTCGGAATCGAGAGCCGCGGTCGGCTCGTCGGCGAGGATGATGCGCGGACGGTTGGCGAGGGCCCGGGCGATGGCGACGCGCTGGGCCTCGCCGCCGGAGAGCTGCGCCGGCATGGCGTTGCGGCGGTGGGACACCTCGAGATAGGCGAGGAGCTCATCGGCCCGGGCCACCGCCGCCTGCTCGCCCTGGCCGGCGAGCCGCAGCACCAGGGCGACGTTCTCCACCACCGACAGGAAAGGCAGGAGATTGTGCGACTGGAAAATGAAGCCGATGCGCTCAAGCCGCATGCGGCGGAGGTCGCGCATCAGCCATCTGCCGTCGAAGACGGTCTCGCCGTTCAGGATCAACTGTCCTGCGGAAGGCTCCAGGATGCAGCCGATGACGTTGAGAAGCGTCGTCTTGCCCGAACCGCTCGGCCCCTTGAGGCCGATGACCTCGCCCGCCATGACATCGAGGGAGACGTCGGTCAGCGCGTCCACCCGGGCCTCGCCCTCGCCGAAATGCTTGGAGACGTTGCGGACGCTCACCAGGGGCGTTGCCATGTCAGCCTCCCAGCGCCTTGGCCGGGTCGACCTTGAGCGCGAGGCGCACGCCGAGGCCGCTGGCCAGAATGCAGACCGCGAGGATGACGAGAGCGAGAATGCCGACGTCGGAGGGCTCGATCACCACCCGGCGTGGAAAGCGGTCCTTGATGGTGAGGATCAGCGCCAGCCCGAAACCGAAACCGATCACGCCCATGGCCACCGCCTGCTGCACGATGAGGCCGACGATCACGCTGTCCGGCGCACCGATGAGTTTCAGCGTGGCGATCTCGCGCAGCTTGTCGATGGTCAGCGTGTAGATGATCAGGGCGATGATGACGGCCGAGACGGTCAGAAGCAGGGAGGTGAAGAGCCCGATCTGGCGGCGTGCCATCTCCACGACGGAACGGGTGAGAATCGTCTCCTGTTCATCCTGGCTGAGGGCGTTGAGATGTTTCCAGCGCCGGATCGTGTCGGCGACGAGCCCGGTCGAGGCGTTGGGAATGAGGGTCGTCACCACGGCATTGACGATGTCCGAGGACCCGCCGGACGCGCCGCGCGCCTGCTCCCGCCGCTGCGCGGACGGGGTGAGGTCGAACTGCAGCCGCTGCGAGTCCTTCAGCGTCACATAGACGACGGGATCGCCGCCGGAGGCGACCTGACCCGTCGTGGTCCCGACCACATGAAACTGGCTGCGCCCCATCGTCACCACGTCGCCGATGGTCAGGCCGCCGCGTGCATCCGCGATCATCTCGAAACGCGTCCGGGTGATCGGGCGGCCTTCCGTCAGCACGCGCGGCCCGCCCGGCCGACCAGGCTCGAAACCGATGACATAGAGGCGCAGGGGGCGGCCGCGGAAGCCCGCCTCCACCGACTGGTAGGTGACGGAACCGGCATCCTGGACCCCGGCGATGCGGGCGATCGCCTCGCGCGTGTCGCCCGGGATGCGGGAGGCCTCGGCGAAGGGACCGCGGCTCTTGGCCTCCACCACCCAGATCTGGGCTGCCGGCGCGCGGGCGATGCCGAGCGCATCGGCCACCAGTCCCCGATAGATGCCGATCATCGACATGACGACGCCGAGGAGAAGGCTGAGTCCGAGGCAGGTCAGCAGGAAGCGCCCGAGATTGTGCCGGATGTCGCGCAGCGCGAGGTTCATGGCGCGGCTCGCGCCGTGGCGGTCCGGCCCTCATAAGCTCGCGCATGGCGCTGGATCACGATGGTTTCGCCGGCGGCGATGCCCGTCGCTTCGTGCCGTCCGTCCAGCGTCCGCTGGCCGAAGGTCAGGATGCGGCGGGCGAGGCGCCCGTCCCGGATCACCCACACGCTCCCCTGGCCGTGGCTGAGGCCGTCGATCACCGCTTCGGGAACCAGCACGGCCCGCGGCAGGTCGCCGGTCCGGATGGTCACCTCGGCCTGCTCGCCGAGCACGTAACCGCCGGCCGGACAGTCCTCGCAGGCGACATAGACCCGGCGTTCCTCGTTCACCCGATCGGCCTCGAGTCCCATCCTGACGACACGGCCAGTATAGGCCTGGCCAGGACGCGACCTGAGCCTGATCGTCGCTCGCTGTCCGAGCGCGATGGCGCCAGTCCGGGCCTCGTCAAGATAGGCGAGCACCCAGTAGGTCGCTGGGTCGACCAGCGTGAAGATGGCCTCTCCTGCACCGGCGACGGCCCCGAGTTCCTTGGTCCTGGCGATGACCACGCCGGAAAACGGCGCCCGCAGCTCGTGCTGGGCGAGGATGGCGCCCTCGAAGGCATATTGCGCCTTCGCGTCTCCGAGCCTCGCCTTTGCCGCTACCACCTCGGCCTGGGCGACGGTCATGTCGGCCCTCGCGGTGGTCTCGGCGAGTTGCGCCTCTTCCGCCTGCTCGATGGAGATCGTGCCGCGCGCCAGAAGCGCCTGCCGCCGCTGGTTGGTCTGCTGGCGCTGCGCATAGACGACGGTGCTGCGGTTCGCGACCGCCTCCGTGACCATCACCGCCGCTTCCGCATTGGCGACCCCGGAACGCGCCTTGGCAGCGCGCGCATTCTGCTCCTGGCTGTCGATGTGCGCCAGAAGGCGCCCGGTCGCGACCACGTCGCCATGGTCGGCCGCCAGTTCCACCAACGTTCCGGACTGCTTGAAGCCGACCCGTGCGACGACCTGCGCCTCCACCGTGCCAAGCCCGAAGACCTCGACCGGGATCTTCTCCTCGGCCCGCACGACCGCCAGCGAGAGCGGCTGGTAGCGCATCGTCCAGACGACGGCGCCGGTGAAACAGCCGAGCAGGAGGACCAGGGCAAGCCATTTGCCTCTGCGGAGCATGAGGACAATTCCCTTCAAAATGCATTCTGCATTTAGAATGTGATCCTTTCCACGATGGGAAGGTCAAGGCTCTTGAATGCCCCCGTCGGGGCCGACGAGGCCGAGCCGGGCTTATGACGTTCTCCCACCTGACCGCGACGGAACGCCGCCACAGCCTGCCCTTCGGGAACCGGGCGGTCCCGCGGATGTTGTATTGGGGTCGCATTCGCCGCGCGCTGAGCCTTTTGCGTCCGGCCGGAACTGCCTTCATTCCTTAAGGGCACTCTCGATCCGAAGGGATAGCCATGGCGTCGCCCGCCTCCGCCGACTCCAGCCCATGGCGCCTTGCGCTTGCCGCGACCGTCCTTGCTTCCGTGGTGCTCGGATCCATCGCCGTGCTGAGGCCAGCCTGGATCGGCCTCGGGTCCGAGGACGCGGCACGCGCTGGTCGACCCGCCACCGCGCAGGCAGGCACCCCGGTTGAGGTGGTGAAGGCCGCGACCGAGCGGGTCGCCGATCAGGTCGAGGCTCTCGGGACACTGGCGGCGAACGAGCAGGTGCCGATCGCCTCGGAGGTCGCGGGCCGCATCGTCGCCTTCCACTTCCGCGAGGGACGGGAGGTCGAGGCCGGAGCGAAGCTGGTCGATCTCGATCCGGTCATCGCCCGCGCCGAACTGCAGCAGGCGCAGGCCAACCTGTCGCTTGCGCAGGACGTCTATGACCGCAGCCAGACGCTGGTGCAGCGCGGCGCGGGAACGCAGGTCGCACTGGAGCAAGCCACGGCCCAGCTCGCGGTCGCACGCGCCAACGTCGCCGCCGCCGAAACCAAACTCGGCCAGCTCACCCTCTCAGCCCCGTTCAAGGGGATCGTCGGTCTGCGCAGCACGAGCGTCGGCACGATCATCCCGGCTGGCCAGGCCATCACGACGCTGACCGGGCTCGACCCCATCAAGGTCGACTTCTCGATTCCGGAACTGTTCCTGTCATCGGTCCAAACCGGACAGGCGGTCGATGTCCGGGTCGATGCCTTTCCCGAGCGCCGCTTCGTCGGCGAGGTCTACGCGATCGATCCCGTCGTGGACGCCGCTGGCCGGGCAGTGCGGCTTCGGGCAACCATCGGCAACAGCGACAGGACGCTCCGCCCGGGCCTCTTCGCCCGCGTGGCGCTGACGACCGCGGTGCGCGACGACGCCATCGTCGTGCCGGAGGCGGCTCTCGTCGCCTCGGCGACCGGGCAGGAATCCGCGATCTATGTCGTTTCAGAGGGCCGTGCTGCCATGAAGGTGGTTGCCACCGGCCGCCGCTTCGACGGCAAGGTGGAGATCACTGAAGGGGTGAAGGCGGGCGACCAGGTCGTGGTTGCGGGTCAGGTCCGCCTGCGCGACGGGGCGCGCGTCACCGTGACCGAACCTCCACCCCGGCCCGCGCCGACGCCTCCGGCGGGACAAGCTGCGGCCGGACCCGCGCAGACTCCGGCCAGGACCTCGCCATGAACCCGTTCGAGGTCTTCGTCCGCCGCCCGGTCCTCTCGACCGTGCTGAGCATTCTCGTCGTCCTGATCGGTGCCGTGTCCTACACGCGGCTGGCGGTCCGCCAGTATCCGAACATCGACGAGCCCGTGGTCTCCGTGCGGACCACCTACCAGGGCGCCAGCGCCGAGATCATGGAGACGCAGGTCACGCAGGTGCTGGAGGATTCGATCGCCGGGATCGAGGGCATCGAGATCCTCACGTCGCAGAGCCGCCAGCAGACCAGCAACATTTCCGTCCGCTTCCGGCCCGAGATCAATCCGGATGTCGCGGCCTCGGACGTGCGCGACCGCGTCTCGCGCGTGCGCGGGCGCCTGCCCGACGAGATCGCCGAGCCGATCATCGCAAAGGTGGAGGCCGACGCGCAGCCGGTCATGTACCTGTCGCTGACGGGCGAGGGCCTCAGCTCCCTCGAGCTCACCGACTTCGCCAGCCGCTTCATCGTCGACCGGATCCAGACGGTCACCGGCGTCTCCGAGGTGCGCATCCAGGGGCAGCGCACCTACGCGATGCGCATCTGGATCGATCGTGCGCGGCTCGCCGCCTATCAGCTGACCGTGCAGGAGGTGGAAGCGGCGCTGCGGTCGCAGAACGTCGACATCCCCGCCGGCCTGGTGGAGAGCCAGAGCCGCGAGTTCACCGTTCTGTCGCAGACCGGCCTCACCACGCCCCAGCAGTTCCGCCAGATCGTGCTGCGCGATTCCAACGGTTTCGTCGTCCGTCTCGGCGATGTCGCCAGGGTCGAGATCGGTCCGCGCGACCGCCGCAGCTCCGCCTGGTTCGGCGGCGTACCCTCGGTGACGCTGGGGGTCGTCAAGCAGGCGACAGCCAATCCGCTCGACGTGTCGTCCGGCGTCACCCGCGCGCTGCCCGCCATCACCGAGGATCTGCCCACCGGCATGCGCCTCGCGGTGTCATATGACAGCTCGATCTTCATCCAGCGCTCGATCTCCGCCGTCTATGTGACGATCGCGGAGGCGATCGGTCTGGTGGTGCTGATCATCATCCTGTTCCTCCGCTCGTTCCGCGCCACCCTCATCCCGCTAGTGACCATCCCGATCTCGCTGATCGGCGCCTTCGCGCTCATGCTGATGTTCGGCTTCACGGTGAACACGCTGACGCTTCTGTCGCTGGTTCTGGCGATCGGTCTCGTTGTCGACGACGCCATCGTCGTGCTGGAGAACATCTATCGCCACATCGAGGACGGCATGGAGCCGCTGGCCGCCGCCATCCGCGGCATCCGCGAAATCGCCTTCGCCGTCATCGCCATGACCCTGACCCTCGTCGCGGTCTATGCGCCCATGGCCTTCGCCACCGGGCGCATCGGCAAGCTGTTCATCGAGTTCGCCCTGACCCTGGCCGGAGCGGTCGTCGTCTCCGGCTTCGTGGCGCTGACGCTGACGCCGGTGATGTGCGCCAAGCTGCTGCGCCGCCAGGAAAGCCACGGCCGCATCTACAACTTTCTGGAACGTGGCTTCGATGCCATCACCAGCGGTTACCGGCGCTCGCTGGGCACGGCGCTCGCCGCACGCTGGGTGGTGGTGGTCATCGCGCTCGCCACCGCGGCCGCCGGCGGCCTTGCCTTCTCGACCCTGCGCTCGGAACTGGCGCCTGTCGAGGACCAGGGCACGGTGCGGGCCGGCGGCACGGCGC
This sequence comes from Phreatobacter aquiterrae, assembly GCF_053471285.1. Lineage (NCBI taxonomy): Bacteria > Pseudomonadati > Pseudomonadota > Alphaproteobacteria > Hyphomicrobiales > Phreatobacteraceae > Phreatobacter > Phreatobacter aquiterrae. The sequence continues at coordinate 13,466 of NZ_JBJPHW010000016.1, forward strand.
CGGAGGGTGCGACGCTCGCTTTCACCGCCGAGTACGCCCGCCGGATCGAGCCCGTCCTCGCGGCCAACCCGGACGTGCAGGCCTATTTCACCATCGTGGGCTTTCCGGATGTGACCCGCGCCATTGTGATCGCGCGGCTGAAGCCGTGGGAGGAGCGCAGCCGAACGCAGCAGCAGATCGTCGCCGAGCTCAACCGCGAACTGCAGAAGATTGCGGGCATCCGCATCTTCGCCGCCAATCCGCCTTCGTTGGGTGGTGGCGGCCGCGGCAATACACCGGTCGAGTTCGTCATCCGCACGTCCGAGCCCTATGCGACGCTGAAGACCTACTCGGACCGGGTGCTGGAGGCCGCCGCGGCGTTTCCGGCGCTCGCCAATCTCGACAGCGATCTCGTGCTCAACAAGCCGCAGATCCGGGTGAGTATCGATCGGCAGCGCGTCGCGGACCTCGGCCTGTCCGTCGACGTCATTGGCCGCACGCTCGAATCCCTTCTCGGGGGACGGCAGGTGACGCGCTTCACCATGAACGGCCAACAATACGACGTGGTGGTTCAGGTGGCGGATGCCGAGCGTGCGACGCCTGACGTGCTGAGCACCATCTACGTCCGCTCCTCGCGGGGCGAGATCGTCCAGCTTTCCAGCGTTGTGACGACGATCGAGACCATAGCGCCACGTGAACTCAACCGCTTCAACCAGTTGCGCGCGGCCACGATCACCGCGACGCCGGCGCCCGGCTATTCGCTCGGCGACGCCCTGACGGCGCTCGAGACGGCCGCGCGCGAGGTGCTGCCGCCCACCGTGCAGATCGACTATGGCGGCCAGAGCCGCGAGTTCCGCCAATCCGGGGCCAGCATATTCCTGGTCTTCCTCCTGGCCCTCGGCTTCATCTATCTGGTCCTTGCGGCGCAGTTCGAGAGCTTCGTCGATCCCTTCGTCATCATGGTGTCGGTGCCGCTGTCCATCACCGGAGCGCTGATGGCCCTGGCGCTCACCGGGGGCACGCTCAACGTCTATAGCCAGATCGGCCTGGTGACCCTCATCGGGCTCATCACCAAGCACGGCATCCTGATCGTCGAGTTCGCCAACCAGCTTCGCGAGGAGGGTCGCGAACAGGCGGAGGCGCTGGTCGAAGCGGCCGTCCTTCGCCTGCGGCCCATCCTGATGACCGCTGGCACCATGGTGCTCGGCGCCCTGCCGTTGGCCTTCGCCACGGGGGCCGGTGCGGAAAGCCGCTCGCAGATCGGTTGGGTCATCGTCGGAGGCATGAGCTTCGGGACATTGCTGACCCTCTATGTCGTGCCTGTCGCCTACAGCATCCTGTCCCGGCATGCCGCAGCAGCGGTCGAACCAGGACACATCGTCGGTTCGGACGATCGGGCCTTGGGACCCGGAACAAACTGAACCCTGCCGCTCCGGCCTCCACTGGCTGATCGTCGGCACGCGGCAGTCGATCGCGACCCCGGCGCGCTCCTGACGCTGCGATCGCCTGCCGCGAGGATGTCACGTCTTGCGGCAACGGAACATTGACCGGAGCGTCCCGTTTCCTTTGGGGGGCGGGGCCATGGAGGACACGACATGAACAATCGCTTCGACAATAGCCCGCTCAACAAGGACATGCCCGGCCCGGCCCCGAAGCAACAGGAGCAGGCTGCCGGCGACGGCAAGCGGCAGGGTGGCTTGCCGCACGAGGTCGGCGGCCGGGGTCAGGCAGAGCAGCAACAGTCGCGTGACGACGACGCATACATCGAGAGTCAGCCCGGCGGGCAGCGCGACGATCTGATGGACAAGGCGAACCAGCGGAACCCGCGCTCAACCGACATCTGAGGCGTCTGTCAGGCCACCGGTTCGACGACCATCGCGCGGCCTGCGGTTGCAGACCGACGGCCATCTGCCAAATGACCACCCTCAGAGGCGGTCGGCCGCCAATCGTCACACCGTCGGCTACAGAGCCAGCCGGTCGACGGGAAGCCGGATTGCCACCCTGACGCCGTCTGGCAGCCATTCATGGACGACCGTTGCCTTCATCTGCGAGGTAAAGATCCGGTCCAGCATCTCGAAGCCGAAGCCGGACTTGAGCGGCTTGCCGGTCAGGGCCGGACCGCCCGTTTCGCTCCACAGCACGTCGACATGCCCCTCAAGACGGGCCACCACGACCGACAGGTGTCCTCTCTCCCGGCTCAGCGCGCCGTACTTCACGGCATTGGTCGCCAGTTCATGAAGGCCAAGGGCGAGCGCCGTCGAGGCCCGCGGTCCCACCGGCACGTCGGCGCCGTCGATCGCGATGAGGTTTTCCGCTCCGGCATAGGGAGCAAGGAGCGTGCGGACGAGATCCAGAATCGTATGGCTGACGGTGTGATCGTGGCGTGAGGGCTGGACCAGTTCCTTGGCGCGGAAGAGCGCATCGATCCGGCCGATCACCTTCTCGGCGAACGGTGCTGCCTCGGGATGACTGCGTGCCGACATCGCCACCAGCGAGCGGACAACGGACCCAAGATTCTTCACCCTGTGCGCGAACTCGCGGGCGATGGTCTCCGTTTGCTGCTCAAGCTGCCTGCGTTCGGTGATGTCGAGATGGGCGCCGACGAAGCGGATGGGCTCGCCGGCCGGGTCCCGCTCGATCACGCCCTTCGCGAAGATCCATCGGACTTCCCTGTCTGACGGACGGATGATCCGGTACTCGGCGCTGTAGTCCGTTTCCCTCCCGCTCACCTCGGTGAGGAAGTGGTTCTCCATACGGCTCCGGTCATCCGGATGGATGCGCGCGAGCCATTGCGCGTGGGTCTCATTGGCCGCATCGGGCGGCAGGCCGTGGATCACCAGGTATTCGGGGGAACGGAAGTTGCGAAACGCGCGTCGCCGGAGATCGACCTCGACGCTGCCGATCAACCCGATGCTCTGGACCCGCTGAAGTGTCTCGCGAAGGTCGGCATTCTCGGCTTCGAGCGCTGAAATGCGGCCTGCCGGATCGTTCCTATCCGTCATGCCACACCGTCAGGTGCGCGTTCGCAGGAAGATCAAGGGGCTGAGCCGCCGTTCGTCCACGCACAGTTTCTGCCCCTCGAAAAACGGGAAATCGGGAAACAACGTATCAGGGGGCATCGGGTTCCCAACAAACGTGACGGCCTCGTCTGGGCTATGATATCGCGCGCCCGGCTCAACTTGGGCGCGCTCTGATCGGGGGTTGCGCCGGGGAAGCGCCCGGTCGCTCCCCGAGCATTCAGGCCGCCTTCCTGGGCCTGGATTTGCTGTCCCCTTTCGCGGCGACACCGGTTAGACCCGCGCTTTCGCGCAGCGCCGCCATCAGGTCGACGACCTTGGAAGCACGCTTCTCCTTCCGCCGCTTCGGGGTCTTGCCCGCCAGCTTGTCCTTGACCAGGGTGGCGACAGCCTCCTCGTAGCGATCGTCGAAGGTGGCCGGATCGAAGGTGCCGGCCTTGGTCGAGACGATGTGCCGGGCGAGTTCGAGCATGTCCTTCTTGATCTTCAGGTCGGGCAGATCGGAAAAGGCCTCGGCGGCCGAGCGGACCTCGTAGTCATAGTTCAGGGTGTGTGCGACGAGTCCCTGCTCGTCGGCCCGTATCATCAGGCTGCGGACCCGCCGGAAGAGCACCGCCTGTGCGAGCGCCGCCACGGAGGCGCTTCTCATGGCCTCACGAATGACGGCGAAGGCCTCCTGACCCGCTTTGCTCGAGGGCGCGATGAAGTACGGGCGATCGAAATAGAGCGTGTCGATATCATCGCAGGCGACAAAGGCCTCCACCGACAAGGTCTTGTCGCTGTCCGGCACAGCCTTGGCGATCTCGTCAGGCTCGATCATGACGATACGGTCATTGTCGAGCACATAGCCCTTGACCTGATCGTCACGCGCAACAGGCTCGCCGGTCGCACCGTCGATGAACTCGCGGCGAACGCGATTGCCGGTCTTTCGATTGATTGTATGGAATGCAATGCGGGAGGTGGTGGAGGCCGCGGTATAGAGCGCAACAGGGCAGGACAGTTCGCCGATCTTGAGGAAGCCCTTCCAGTTGGCCCTGACGCTCGCCATGCCCGTTCTCCTTGCCTGCACCAGAGAACGTCAGGGAACCATCGGAGTTCCGGAACCGGCAGCAGCCCCCGGGCATTGATGTGCGTGGGGGGACGACATGGCCGATCGCGCGTTCTGGAAGGGCTATCTGAAGTTGTCGCTCGTGACCTGTCCGGTCGCCATGGCGCCGGCAACGACCGAGAGCGAGAAGGTTCGCTTCCATACCCTCAGCCGCAAGACGGGCAACAGGGTCGAGAGCCGTTATGTCGATTCCGAAACCGGAACTCCGGTGGAGAACGACGATCAGTCGCGAGGCTATGCCTCGGGCGAGGACGAGTTCGTCATTCTCGAGGACGAGGACCTCGAGGCGATCACCCTGGAAACCACGCGCACGATCGACATCGAGCAGTTTGTTCCCCGTCACACCATTCCCTGGATCTATCTCGACAAGCCGCACTTTCTCATGCCCAACGACCCGGTCGGCGAGGAAGCCTTCACCGTCATTCGCGAGGCGATGGCCACGTCCCGCGTGGTGGGGATCGCGCGGCTTGTCCTCTATCGCCGGGAACGTGCGGTGATGCTGGAGCCGCGAGGCAAGGGGATCATTGTCTGGACGCTCCGTTACGGCGACGAGGTCCGCGACAAGGACGCATATTTTGAAGCGGCGGCAGACGATGCTCCTCCATCGAAGGCGATGGTTCTCGCCCGAAGCCTCATCAAGGAGCGCACCCGGAAATGGAGTCCGACGATGGTCGAGGACCCGGTGCAGGACGCGCTGCTGAGCCTGATCAAGTCAAAGAAGGCCTTGCGGCCCCCTCGCAAGGGCGCGGCCAAGGCGCAGGATGGCGACAACGTCGTGGACCTCTTTGCAGCCTTGCGGAAGAGCCTCGGCGCCTCGGGGAAAAAGCCGCCAGCCTCCCGCGGAAAGCGCAGCTAATCCGTCTTCAGGCGCTCGGCCGCCTTGCGGAAATCCCGCCACGGATCCGCCGGGGGCAAGGCCGCGCCGACCCGCACGGCATTCGGCTCCAGCCCACCTTCGACTTCGCTCCAGGTCACCGGTACTGCCACGGGCGCCCCCGCGCGTGCCCGGGTCGAATAGGGCGCCACTGCCGTTGCCCCGCGACCGTTGCGCAGAAAATCGATGAAGATCTTGCCGTGCCTCGCCTTCTTGGCCAGCGTCGCGGTGTAGCGATCGGGCGCGGCCTTTGTCATGGCCTCGGCGAAGCCGCGGGCGAAGGCCTTCGTCTCCTTCCAGTCCGCCTTGGGGATGAGGGGGACGGTGACGTGAAAGCCCTTGCCCCCCGACAGCTTCACGAAGCTGTCGAGCCCGATGCTCTTCAACCGGTCGCGCACTTCCAGCGCGCCCTCGCGCACCGCGTCGAGATCTACTCCGGGTCCCGGATCGAGATCGAAGATGACCTGGTCCGGCCGCTCGAGATCATCGACTGTCGAGCCCCACAGATGAATCTCCACGACGCCCAGTTGCACGAGCGATGCGATGCCGTCGAAATCCTCCACATAGAGCAGCGCGTCCCCCCCCGAGCCGGGCTTGAGGCTTCGGACAGCCGTCCCCATTCCGGGAGAGGCATGCTTCTGGAAGAAGGTCTGCTGCCCGATGCCGTCGGGCGCGCGCACAAGGCTGAGAGGTCGCCGCACGACCAGCGGCTCCATTCGATGCCAGACGGCCTGATAGTGCTCCATCAGTCCCGCCTTCGTCAGTGCGGCATCGGGCCAGAGAACCTTGTCGGGGCTGGACAGGACGACCGTGGTCGACACGGTCGGAGCCGCTGCGCGAACACCAGATTTTCGCCTTCCGCCGCGCTCCTCGGGCACCGGCGCGTCCTCTGCCCCCTCGCGCACGATCTCGCCCACCGGCTTGTCCTCGCGCAGTCCCTTGAACGCAGCCTGCCGCAGCAATCCGTCTCCGGTCCAGCCGCGAAACTCGACTTCGGCCGCGAGCTCGGGCTCGACCCAGACAACGCCCCTCGACTGCGCCGCCCTGGCCTCGACGGGAGCGCGATCGCGGCGCAGGGGGTCAAGGCGCCGTTTCAGATCGATGGCGACGGCCCCGCGGTAGCCGGTGCCGACCCTGCCGGCGAGACGCAGCGTGCCCTGGTCATGATAGCCGACGACCAGGGAGCCGATCCGGTTGCGACCGGCGTTCGACGGCACATAGCCGACGATGACGAATTCCTGCGCATGGGTGCACTTGGATTTGATCCAGTCGCCTCGGCGGCCACTGTGATAGGGCGCGTCGAGTCGCTTGGAGACGACACCCTCGAGACCCATGCGGCAGGCATGGTCGAGCATGACCTCGCCGGCATCCCCGAAATGCTCGCTGAGGCGCAGGGGGCCTGTTTTGGTGCCTTGGAGCAGATGCGCCAGCTGATCCTTCCGGGCGAGGAAAGGCTCATCCTTGATGTCGCGACCGTCGAGATGCAGCAGGTCGAAGGCATAATAAGCCATGCCCTCGCGGCGACCTTCTGAGAGGGCCGCCTGCAGTTCCTTGAAGGCCGACACTCCCGAGTCGTTGAGCACCACGATCTCGCCGTCGACGACGGCGCTGTCGCAGGGAAGGCTGTCGAATGCCCGGGCGAAATCGCGCCCGAACCTTGCCGTCCAGTCGAGCCCGGTGCGGGTCAGCAGCCGGACTCGGCCGCCGGACAGGACCGCTTGAACGCGGTAGCCATCGAACTTGACCTCATGCACCCAGCCCTCGCCTGTTGGCGGCCGGTCCTTGAGGCTCGCGAGGCAGGGAGGCACGAAGGCCGGTACAGTGGCGGCGCGGGATTGCGCGCGCGGAACGACGCCCGATTTCTGCGTCTCCGACGTTCGAGAGGTCTTGCGGGGCGCCTTGCCGGCTGCGACGTCCTCGACGGTGAGGCCCGAGACCAGCGAAGTCGGCTCGCCGATCAGGATGTCGCGCCTGGAGGCGGCATCGTCCTGCGCCTTCATCAGGAGCCAGTTGTCGCGGGTCTCGCCCTTGCGCGGCTTCAGGCGGACGAGGTGCCATCCCCCCGCCAGGCGCTCACCCTCGAGCGTGAAAGAAAGATGTCCCTTGGCCATCCCGGCTTCCGGATCGCCCTCAGGTATCCAGCGCCCGCGATCCCAGACGATGACCGCTCCGGCGCCATACTGGCCTTTCGGGATCGTGCCCTCGAACGTGCCGTAGTCCAGAGGGTGATCCTCGACATGGACCGCGAGGCGCTTGTCGTCCGGATCGAGGCTTGGTCCGCGCGTGACCGCCCAGCTCCACAGGACGCCGTCATGCTCGAGCCGCAGATCGTAATGGAGCCGACGCGCCGCGTGCTTGTGCACGACGAAGCTCCCGCCCACCGATTTAGTCGGGCGCGGGGGAATCCTGCCCGAGGGCTCAGCCGTGGTTCGGAAGTCGCGCTTGGAGCGATAGGTCCCCAGCTTGGTGGCCGCGCGAGCCCTGCCCATCAGGCGGCCCTGAAGCGGGACTGCATGCTGGCGGCGGCGGCATCTGCCGCCATGAGATCCAGTTGCGTGATGGCCGGGACGGGATCTTCCAGCATGGCCACCATGACCTCCCGGCCCAGGCCGCCCCGCACCGCCTCGGCGAAAGCCTGCCGCGTATCCCTTTCGGCTCGCAGTTGCGCCGCAAGCGCCAGTATCAGCCTGTCGCGGATGTCCATGGCGGTCCTCATTGTCGCGTGCTGATGGAAAACGCCGCCGCCCCCGCCGTGTTCCGGCGCGACACCGCGGGCCCAGGTTGCGGCCCTGGCCGGATCCTGAATGGGCAGTCCGACGCAATCCCGAAACGCTCGGAGACCGTGGTCCAAAGATGAATTCACGGCGCGGGGATTGGTCGGGCCCATGCTGGGCGGAATGGCCTTGCTTCCCGCAAGTCCCGGTGTGTGGCGGCCAATGGTCCCCTCCGATACCGCGGCATTCTGTCACTCCGCCGGAAACGCGCAGTCGCGCGTTGACCTATGCGGTAATCGGCGAAAAGCGCGGGGGCGGACGTGGCGAATGACCAGACTCTTGCGCGCGGAGTGAGTTTTTGACCGGGGATGTGCGTATGCCCTATTGCGGGGTCGCGCCGGTGCCAGCCGATCTCTGGGGACGGTGGAACTTTGATCCGGTCCTTCTGGTGGCGCTGCTTGTCCTGCTCGGGCTGTGGCTGCGGTTCGGCCGCAACGATCGCAATCCCCTTTTCTTCGGCGCCGCCTATCTCGGTCTCATCCTCGCGTTCGTCTCTCCGCTCTGCGCCCTGACGTCGGCGCTGTTTGCCGCGCGCTCCCTTCATCACGTCCTGCTGGTTGCGCTCGTGGCGCCACTGATGGCCCTGGCGATGCCGCGCAGGTTCGGGTCCGGCGGTATCGGTGCCGCGCTCGCGGTCTCGTCGGTCGTCCTCTGGGTCTGGCATGTTCCAGCGGCTTACGAGGCGGCCCTGTCGAGCAGTCTGCTCTACTGGGCCCTGCAACTCGCGCTGCTCGGGTCTTTCGTCTGGTTCTGGCATGCCGTCCTGCGAGGCGAGGGGCACCCGGTGGGCGCGCTGCTGGCGGTTGGCGCCAGCGCAGGACAGATGGGCCTGCTCGCGGCCGTCCTCACCCTCGCACCCGAGCCGCTCTATGCGGCCCATTTCGTCGCGCCCTTCGCCTGGGGCCTCAATGCGTTGTCGGACCAGCAACTCGGTGGGCTGATCATGTGGGTCCCCGCCTTTTTCCTCTACGGCCTGTTCTCCATGACAGCAGCGCGCCGCGCCGTGCGGGGGGTAGAGGCTTGATCGCGCTCATGAAATTTATCCACATCGCCGCGCTCGCCATCTGGTGCGCGGGTCTTCTGGTCCTGCCGTTGCTGCTCACGGAATCGCAGGCCCACGCGACGGAGGGAAAGGCGGCGCGGATGCGCATCTTCGCCCACAACGCCTATATCTTCTGCGTCAGTCCCGCCGCAGTCGTCGCCACCATCGCCGGCGGCTTCCTGATTTTCGCGCGCGACCTCTTCACCCCCTGGCTGTTCGTCAAGCTCGGCCTCGTCGGGGCGCTCGTGGTGATCCACACCTATCTCGGCCATTGCGTCGCGGTTCTCGGGGAGGAGGGGCGGATCAGGCGTCTCGTCCATCCTGCGGTCGTGTTGGCGGCCGCCTGCCTCGTGATGACGTCGATCCTCGTCCTCGTCCTCGCCAAGCCCGTCCTGGCGCCCGAATTGGCGCCGGACTGGCTGCGCTCCCCGCTGAATCGTCAGTTGCCCTTGCCCACCGTTCCCAATTGATAGTCGAAAACGAGTTTGCCCCCATGCCAGCCCGTCAGCCCTGTAAAGGCCACGCACAGGAACGACAGCAGGATGCCGTAGGGCAGGACGGCCTGTTCGTAGCCGGACAGGCGCATGCCGAAATTGGCGCCCAGCATCGACAGCAGCGCGACCGCGATGGTGAAATGGGTCCAGCTTGCCGCACGCGCGCGGATGCCCGGTACCAGCAGGAGTTCGACCGTGCCGGAAATTCCGGCGAGCAGCCCCATGAAGAAGCCGATCCCGATGGCCCAGAGGCCAGTCCGCGCCCAGAAGGCGTCTCCCGACCACCAATAGAACACGTCGGCGCCGAAGGTGCAGACCGTCAGCGCGATAGGGAAGGCGACGAGCATGGCGTGGATCGGATGGCCTGCAATGGCGATCCGCGTCTCGGTGTCGTCGAGCGTCTGGCGCGTGTGGAGCGGATCGAGATCGGTCGCCCCGATATTCCGGTTGCGGCTGTCCGTCACGTTGTCCTCGGGGTTGGCGTTGCAGGTATCGGCGGCTGTGCCGGGCCGCTGTCCGCTCTCGATCCGGCGAGCCCTGCAGCGGGCGGCATCCTGCAGATCTTCGTGGTGCTGATGATCATCGCCGTTCCGACCTTCGTGTTCATCATGGGGCTTTTCGCCCTCTCCTTCAAAGGCGCCCGGAGCCGTCAGGTTCCCGTCCGCCTGTTTCTGATCGGCGGTGGCCTTGTTTTTCCCATCGTCGCGCTGACCGTCGTCATCGTCTACGGGGTGGTGCTCGGCGAGAAGATCACGGCCGCCGGCACCACACCCACCGTGCGGATCGAGGCGCGCGCCGAGCAATGGCGGTGGCAGTTCACCCGCGAGGCTCCCGCCGGTTTGGTCAGCCGCATCGACGTCCTCGACATTCCCGCGGGCGAGCCCGTTGAACTGACACTCGTCAGTGGCGATGTCATCCACAGTTTCTGGGTGCCACGTCTGGGCGGCAAGATGGATGCGATTCCCGGCACGCGGAACCGGCTGATCCTGCGTGCCGACGCGGCTGGCATCTATCGCGGCGTGTGCGCCGAGTTCTGCGGCACCGGCCACACCGCCATGACCTTCGTCGTCGAGGCGCACGATCCTGCGGCCTGGACCGCCCTGAATGCGGGACGGACACAATGACCGCGCTGCAACGCCATCAGGCGCTCGACGCAATCTGGCGCACCCCTGCCGGGATCCGCGGCGTCCTGATCAACGTCAACCACAGCGACCTCGGCAAGCGATTCATGTTCGCGGCCTTCATCTACTTCGCCATCGGCGGCGTGCTGGCCATGATGATCCGGGCGCAACTCGCCTCGCCGCGCTCCGCCTTCGTCGGGCCCGACATCTTCAACCAGCTGTTCACGATGCACGGCAGCCTGATGATGTTCATGTTTGCCATCCCCTTCTTCGAGGGGCTGGCGCTCTACCTGCTGCCGAAAATGCTCGGAGCACGGGACCTCGCGTTTCCGCGCCTGTCGTCCTTCGGCTGGTGGTGCTACCTCTTTGGCGGCTTCATCCTGCTGACGGCCATGGCTCTGGGGCTGGCGCCGGACGGCGGCTGGTTCATGTACACGCCGCTCGCCTCGCGCACCTACACGCCGGGGATCAATGCCGATGTCTGGCTGCTCGGCATCACCTTCGTCGAGATCTCGGCGGTCTGCGCCTCGGTGGAACTGACGGTCAGCATTCTCAAGCTGCGGGCCGCCGGCATGAGCTTGTCGCGGATGCCGATCTTCGCCTGGTACATCCTCGTCACCGCCCTGATGATGATCGTCGGCTTTCCGCCCCTCATCCTCGCCTCGACGTTGCTGGAACTCGAGCGCGCCTTCGGCTGGCCGTTCTTCGACCCCGGCAAGGGCGGCCATCCGCTGCTCTGGCAGCATCTGTTCTGGCTGTTCGGACACCCGGAGGTCTACATCATCTTCCTGCCGGCGGCCGGTGTGATCTCCACCGTGCTGCCCACCATGGTCCGCCACCCGCTGATCGGCTACGGCTGGGTCGTCGGGTCGATCGTTGTCCTGGGCTTCTTCAGCTTCGGGCTGTGGGTGCACCACATGTTCGCCACGGGCATTCCCCATCTGGCGCTCGCCTTCTTTTCCGCCGCTTCCGCCCTCGTCGCGGTGCCGACCGTCGTGCAGATCTTCGCCTGGCTCGCCACCATGTGGGCCGGGCGACCGATGCTGCGGCTGCCGATGCTCTACATCGCCGGCTTCTTCGCCGTCTTCCTGATCGGCGGGCTCACCGGTGTCATGCTCGCCATCGTGCCCTTCAACTGGCAGGTCCACGACACGGCCTTCGTGACTGCCCACCTGCATTACGTGCTTATCGGCGGCTTCGTGTTTCCGATGATGGCCGGCATTTACTACTGGCTGCCCCGCATCACCGGACGCATGTCGCATGCGCCGCTGGGAGCACTGGCGTTCTGGCTGGTGTTCGTCGGCTTCAACGTCACCTTCCTGGTCATGCATCTGACCGGCCTTCTCGGCATGCCGCGGCGGGTCTTCACCTATGACGCCGGGCTCGGCTGGGACGTCCCCAACTTCGTCTCCTCCATCGGCTCTTTCGTCATGACCTTCGGCTTCGCGGTCGCTCTGGTCGATATCGGCCTCGCCGTCATGTTCGGGCGTCGCGCGCCCCGCAACCCCTGGTCGGCCGATACGCTGGAATGGGCCATGCCCAGTCCCGTCCCTTCCTACAACTTCGCCGGCCTGCCCACGATCACTGGCCGCCATCCCCTGACCGAGGCGCCGGATCTGGCCACTCGCCTCGCCGCCGGCGAGGGACATTTGTCGACACCGCGCGACGGGCTCCGCGAAACGCTGGGCGTCGACATTCAGTCCGGGCGGGTCACCGAGATCGTCGTCCTGCCCGGCAATTCCCTGCTTCCGGTCCTCACCGCCCTGGCGACGGGCAGCTTCTTCCTGGCCATGCTCTTCGGCCTCTACTGGCTGACGCCACTCTCGCTGGTCGCCGTCACGGTGCTGGTCTGGCTCTGGGCCTGGCACATCGGCGCCCGCCGCGATGTCGGCCCGGTGGACACGGGCGGGGGTGTGACCGTTCCGCCCCACCACGAGGCGGCCGAGGCGCCCGGCTGGTGGGGCAGCATTTTCACGCTGGTCGCCGACGCGAGCTTCTTCATGGCCCTGATCTTCGGCTATGCCTTCCTTGCGACGGTCGCACCCGGCTGGCCGCCGCCCAGGCTCTTCTCAGCGACGCTCATTCCCATCCTCGTCACCTTCGGCGCAATGGCACTGGCGCTCGTCGCCGCGCGCCATGCCCGCCATGCCAACGTTTCAGGCCGGACGGTGGCGGCAGCACGAAGCTCCTTTTTCTCCGCCGGGTTGATGGCGCTGGCGCTGGCCGGTCTCCTTCTCACGGCCTGGCGTGGAGCCGGGTCGCCGGCCGCCCATGCCTATGACGCCGTCATCTGGGTCCTGGTGGCCTATGCCGGCGTGCATCTCGTCGTCGCCGGCACCATGCTGGCCTTCGCCGGACAGCGCCTCGCGCGTGGTTTCGTCTCGGCAGCCCGCTCGCTCGAGATCAGGGTGGCCTGCCTCTGGAGCGGCTATGCTGTCTTTGCCGGTGCGGCTGTGATCTGCGCCATTGCGATCCCGGGGATGTCGTCATGGCGCTGGTGACGAAGGTTCTGGCCGGTCTCCTGATCTGGACGATCGGCTTTTCGGTTCTCTATGCGCTGCACGGGTTCGGTTGTGCCGCCGGTTGGGGCGCCATCCCGGTTGGGCCGCTGACCGCACTGTCCGCGACCCTCATCGCGACCTGGCTCCTGTTCGTCGGCCTGGGTCTCGCTTGGGCCATCATCCTGTACCGGAGCGACGGAATGATGGACTCCGGCTTCCTCCGGACGATCGGGCTGGTCTCCGCGCTCGCTGGGCTGGGCGGCCTCGTCTTCACCGGCGCGCCGGTTCTGCTTCCGGCCCATTGCCTGTAGTCCGTATCCTCGCGCGGGTCGCCGAGCCCTCACACGTGTTGCGCGCACGCGACATTGGCGACGGGACCGGCCCACCCTCTCGTATCGGCTCGCCCCACGGCGACCCGCCATCCTTTCGGGGCGGGGCGGTCCCCGCAGCAACGCTGCTCCGGCGCTGCGATCAGTGCGCCGCAGATTGCCGGAGGGTCTGGCGCAGGCTTCGCACGGTATCCTCCGTCACGGGCGGTGCCGCGTTGCCCCAGTTGGAGCGCACGTAACTGATCACCGCCGCAATCTGGGCGTCAGTCAGTTTCCAATTGAAGGCGGGCATGCTGAGCGGAGTCGGCCGCGCCTGGGTGGGCACCGAGCGGGCCCCCTCCAGCACGATGCGGATCAGCGTCGTCGGGTTCGGGTCTTTCACCTTGTTGGATCCGGCGAGAGGCCCGAAGAGACGAGGGACGCCCGACCCGTCGGAACGATGGCAGGCGCTGCAATTGTCGGCATAGATCGCCCGGCCGGCGGCCATCACCCCGGGGGCCGGAGGGGCTGCTGGGCTGCGTGCCGGACTGTCGAGACTGCGCAGATAGACGGCCATCGCCGACAGATCGGCCTCCGTCATCAACTGCGTCGAATAGGCGATGACCTCGGCCATCGACGAGAACGCAGCCGTATGGGCGTTGCGTCCGGTCTTCAGGTATTCGACGATCTCGGCGTCCGACCAGTGGGAAATGCCGCCGTGGCGCCCGGCGCGGATATCGGGGGCTGCCCAGTTGTCGATTTCGCCGCCTTGCAGGTGACCCGGCAGATTCCACCGCCTGGCTCGGTGGACGCGCCGGCCTCGATCGATCAGTGGTTCAGGCAAGCGCGGGTTTGAGCCCGTGCTTGCCTGGTCGCTCCACAGCATGGCCGGACAGCATCCGCGCCACGGAGACCTGTTCGTCGGGAACAGCCTCCGCTCACCGGGTCATTGAGCCACCATTCCGGCCTTCGCCGCCACGTCCTTCCAGAGCGCGATCTGGGCCGCGACTTTCCGCGTCATTTCCTCCGGCGTGCTGGCGCTGGGGTAACCGCCGAGCCCGGCAAGGCGCGCGCGCACCTCGGGCGATTCGACGGCCTGGCGGATGGCCGCGTTGAGACGGTCGACGACTGGTCGCGGGGTGTTCTGCGGCGCGGCAAAGCCGATCCAGGCCATCATTTCGAGGCCGGGCGAAACGCTCTCGGAGAGCGTGGGAACGGCAGGCGTGGCGTCCCACCGGCGCGGCCCGGTGACCGCGAGTGCGCGCAGCTTGCCGGCTTCGATGGTCGAGAGGACGCCGGCGCCGGGAGCGATGATGAAGTCCACACTGTTGCCGAGAACTCCGGTGATGGATCCTGAGTCGCCCCGATAGGGCACGTGGACGAACTTCACCCCGAGGGCGCTCGACATCAGTTCGAGCCCCATGTGATGGCCGGTTCCAACGCCTGCGGTGCCCGCCGTCAGGACGCCGGGCTTGGCGCGCGCCTCGGCGACCAGGTCCTGGATCGTGCGGAAGCGCGAAGCTTCGTTGACGACGAGGAAGAACGGAAAGTCCGTAACCATCGACAGGAACTGGAAATCGGCCACCGGATCGAAATTCAGGGTCTTGATCAGCGCCGGAGAGATGGCGTGGGCCGTCGTCAGGAGGACGATGGTGTAGCCGTCGGCATCCGACCGCGCCGCCGCCTGCGAGGCAATGTTGCCGCCGGCGCCGGGGCGCGCCTCGACGATGAGGCTCTGGCCGAGCGTCTTGCGCATCTCTTCGGCCATGATGCGGGCGACGATGTCGGCATTTCCGCCGGCCGCGAACCCATGAAGGATTCGGATCGGGCGGTTCGGAAAGTCGTTGGCGACCGCAGGCGAGGCCATTGCGACAAGGCCCATGAGCAGGGCCACCAGGGTTCTCTTCATCGTTTCCTCCAGTGTGCGTTCTTCTTGATTTCGAACTCCGCGCCGGTCCTCGATGGACCCCGGACGCGACGGGAGAACCGGCCCGATCAGGCCAGTTCCGCAGGCACTGCAACGCCAAGTTTGCCGGCCAGGGCCGCAAGCCTTGCCGCCGTTCCCTTCACGATCGGAATTCCCGAGACGAGGCGGCGGTCACGCTCGCCATTGCCACGCTCGCCGGGAAGGAGAACCACCGGCGTTCCGGCAGCCGGCGGCAGGGCCTTCACAGCCGCCGCAAGCGCGCTGACGCCCTCGACGAACTGTCCGGCAGCGCCGAAAGCCTCGGGGTCCAGTGCCACCACAACGCCGTTTCCGCCCGGCTCCTTGCTCCCGTTGAGCGCTTGCGCGATCAGGGGGTTGCCGACCAGCACGCTGGCGAGCACCTCGATCATCAGCGACAGGCCGGTGCCCTTCGGCCCGGCCATGGGAAGAACCGCCTTCACCTGTGCCGGATCAGTCGTCTCGCGCCCCTCCGCATCCACCGCCCAGCCGAGCGGAATCGCACGGCCGGCATCTTTCGCGGCGGTGATCTTGCCGGCTGCGACGGAAGCGGTCGACATGTCGAAGACGACCGGACGGTCCGGATCAGCGGTCGGCGCCGCGATTGCGAGCGGGTTGGTCGAGACCCCCTCGGCGCGCGCACCGTGATAGATCATCAGCGGCTTCGACGCCGTCATGACCATGGCCACAAGTCCGGCCTTCGCCACCTTTTCGGCATAGAAGCCGATGGCGCCGGCATGGGTGATCTTCCTGACCACGCACCAGCCGACACCATGGTCGCGCGCCTGCCCGATGGCCGTTGCTGTCGCGACGTTCATCGCGACGGAGCCCGGCGCCTGGTCGGCGTCTATGACGCAGACGGCGCCGCGACCCGCGACCCGGCGGATGTCGGCCCCGGGATTGATCAGCCCCAGTTCCACCATCTCGACATAGCGCGGGATCCTGAGAACCCCGTGGGAGTCGATGCCGCGCAGGTTGGCCCAGACGAGCATCGCGGCCGTTTCCCGCGCGTGATCCGGCGCAAACCCACCCGCCGCCAGGAGATCGGCCGAGAACCGTTCCAGCACGTCGGCCGCAATGCGGCCGGGTTCCAGCGCCGCCGCCATCGTCAGGCTCCCAGCGGCGAGGGCAGGTACTTGTCCAGCCAACCCTTGAGAATGGCCTTGGTGCGCGGCGCATCCTGCGGCGCGAGCGGGAAATGCGACGTTCCGGTCACCAGGAAGAGCTCGGCCGGCTGGTTGGCCTTCTCGAACATCCGGATCGACTGCTCGGTCGGGGTGATCGAGTCGTTGGCGGTGTGGAAGAACAGGATGGGGCGGGGCGAGATGTCGCCGACGACGTCGTCGGCCCGGAAATTGTACATGCTCCACGCCGTCTCGACCGGGATCTCCATGATCGCCTTCGGGGAGAGGTTCTTGCGCAGCGGCTCGGGGATCGGCACCGCGTCGAAGCGCGAGATCCACAGGCTCTCGCCGGTCTCCTGCTTGTGGCGGCGGCCCTTCTCGAGCAGGTCCGTGAACTTGGCCCAGGCCTCCGGCGTCGGATGCTGGCCGCGGAACTTGCGCTCGCCGTCGCCCCAGCCACAGGACGAGATCACGCAGGCGAAGCGGCTGTCGATGCCGGCCGCATAGACCGCGACTGCCGCGCCGAAGCTGTGGCCGAGCACGCCGATCCGGGCCGGATCGACCTCCTCGCGCGCCTGCAGGAAGGTCAGCGCATTCTTGGCGTCGGCCACCTGGTCGAAGCAGCGCACCTGGGCGCGCTCGCCCTCGCTCTCGCCGCAGCAGCGGAAATCGAAGCGCAGGGCTACGTAGCCCATCTCCTCCAGCATGCGCGCCTGGATCTCCGCATGGGATTCGTCCTTCGAGCCGACGAAGCCGTGCAGCACGATGAAGGCGGGCAGCCGCTGGCCAGGCTTGCGGCCCTCCGGCACGTGCAGCACGGCGGAGAGCTTCAGGCCGTCGGATTGGAACGAGAGCTTTTCTTCCATGGGTCGCTTCCTCGGATCATGGGGGTGGCGCCATGGGGCGCGACAGACAGGGGCGGGGGTTCGTCTCAGCCCAGCACGGCGAAGGGAAAGTGGAACTCGCGCCATTCGAGCGGGGCGGGCGTGCCCCACACGTTCATGGCGCGCACGTTGCCCGGGCGCTCGAGATTGGTGATGACGTTGGGGGTGAAGCTGGCATCGTCAGCGACCAGCGCCATGCCGCTGGAGCACTCGATCATCGCTCCCGAGGGGTCGACGAAATAGGAATAGAGATTGTCTCCGGGACGATGCCGGCCGGGGCCCCACAGGAGCTGCTTGTCGAAGCGGTCGAGCGTGTCGCCGAGGCGGACGAACTGGCTGACGTCGAGAAACTCGAACGAGACATGGTGCAGGCCGACCTTGCCCTTCACCAGGCCGAGGATGTGGTGCTGGCGGTTGCCGCCATACATCCAGCTCAGGGAGTCGTTGACGAGGCGTTCGGATAGCCGCAGCCCGCCGATCGCTTCCAGCTGCCTGCGCGTCGCGCCGGGATCGGGCGAGATGAGGTTGATGTGGTCCATCCTGTTGGCGCCGACCCCGGTGGTGGGATAGCGGCGGCCGTAGATCTCGTCGCGGATGGGGGTGTGAATCTCGAAGCGCAGACCCTCGGGCGTGGCAAAGGTAACCCCGGCCGCCATGCAGGGGAGGCTCGGCTGGCGGGAGAGGATGGTGCAACCGGCGCCCTCGATGCGAGCCTCTGCGGCCCGGACGGCATCGACGGTCAGCGCTTCCAGCCCGATCGTGTGGGCGCTGTTGTCGCCGGCATGGACGAGCACGAGTTCGGCGGAGCGCCCGTTCGAGCTCAGCCAGGTCTGGTGATCGTCTCGATGCGTGACCCGGAGGCCGAGGATCTCGGTCGCTTCCCGCACCACAGCGTCGGCGACAGCCGTGTTGATCTTCATGTGACCGATGGCGTGCACGAGGTGCGTCATCGCTTCCCTCCCGAAGGCTATTTTTCGATTCCCTAGCGCAGCATCGCGGCCCGATCAACTCATTTTCGACGATGCGGCATAATTTCGAAATTATGGGATGCGGACTTCGCGCGTCACGGTATTTCTCAGCGTCCCGACATTCGCGATCTCGACTTCCACCACATCGCCGGGTTGCAGGAACTCCGGAGGTGTGCGTGTCGCGCCGAATCCGCCCGGCGTTCCGGAAACGATGACATCGCCGGGAACGAGTTCGGTGAAGGTGGAGACATAGGCAATCAGGCGCGGGATCGAGAAGATCATCCGCGCCGTGTTGGAGTTCTGCTGGACGACGCCGTTGACCCGCGTCTCGATCGCCAGAGTTTCGACATCGCCGATCTCGTCCGCCGTAACGATCCACGGACCGAAGGCGCCGGTGGACTGGAAGTTCTTGCCGGCGGTGAACTGGCTGGAGTGCTTCTGCCAGTCGCGGACGCTTCCGTCGTTGTAGCAGGAGTAGCCTGCAACATGCCGGAATGCCTGACTTGTCGGGATGCGTCGTCCGCCTTCGCCGATGACGACCGCGAGTTCGCCTTCATAGTCCAGCCTGTCGCTCTCCAGCGGGATGACCAGCGGGCCGCCGTGCCCGACCTGCGACGCGGCCAGCCTGAGAAACAGCAGCGGATGGTCGGGACCGGCGCTGTCGCCGTCGGCCCCGGCGAAGTAGTTGACTGCGACGCAGATGATCTTGTCGGGATTGGGCAGGGGCGGCCGGAATACCACCGCGTCGAGGGCATAGTCCGCATCGGCGTCGTCAGGAACGTGAGGCCAGGTGGCCCGGCCGGATGCGATCAAGGCCTTCAGGTCGCGCCAGGCGCCGGGACAGCGCCGTTCGAAATCCACGATCCCCGAACGGGTCACGCAGCCGAAGGACTGACGCCCTTGGTGGAGGAAGGAGACAAGCTTCATGGGCATTTTCGAAAATGAACTGGAATTGCGTTATACCGATGAAAATGTGATAGAGGCAAGCCGTACGGCACCGTCGTGGGCCGGGACAGGCGTCGCGCCGGCGGGCTCGCGCCAGCCGGCTCGCGCTCCTGGACTGGAAGCGATGAGTCCCCGCATCCTCGACACCGCTGGGCCAATGGAGTCTCTCGATGGCCGCCAGGAGTGAACCGAAAGCCGCCGAGGAGACGCGGGCAGCCGATGTGCTGCACCGCATGCGGGTCGACATTATCGGCTGCGCCTTGAAACCGGGCACGCGGTTGCGCTTCGAAACCCTCAAGGAACTCTACGCTGTCAGCTTCTCGACACTGCGCGAGGCGCTGTCCCGGCTCGTGGCCGAAGGGCTGGTGGTGAGCGAGGGTCAACGCGGGTTCATGGTGGCGCCGCTCTACCTGTCGGACCTGCAGGATCTCACCGACGTGCGCGTGTTGATCGATCAGGAGTGCATCGGCAGGTCCATCCTGCACGGCGACGACGATTGGGAAGCCGACATCATCGCGGCCTTCCACCGCATGGATCGGCTGAAGGCGCGGCTTGGCGACCTCTACTTCCTCTCCGACGAGTGGTCGCAGCTCCATGGCGACTTCCATCGCTCGCTGGTCAGCGCCTGCCGGTCGCCCACCCTGCTCGATTTTCGCGACAAGCTGTTCCAGCGGGCGCATCGCTATCGGCGAATGTCATGCCAGTTCCGCACCAAGTGGCGGCCCAAGGATGTCGAGCATCGCACCTTGATGGAAACGGTCATCGCCAGGGACGCGCCGGCAGCGAAGAACCTGATCGACCGCCATATCCGCGAGACGACCGAGAACGTCATCCAGAACGCCGGTCAGTTCATGAGCCCTGAACCGGTCGTCCTGTCGAAACGCCCGTCAAGGTTCGCGGCGGAATAGCTGTGCACTGACGGAGCAGGGGGCGTCGGTGGAAGAGCCGATCACCTCTGGTCGTGTGCCCGGATCGCGTCCCGGGATGCCACATCGTCCGCTTCAGGCCTGAGTCTCTCTGGGCAGCCCCAGCGCGCACCCGATGCAACCATTGCTCCTCCCGGACGTTCTCGGGGCGGGGTCATTCCGGCCCGCAGCCCACGGGAGACACACCATGGCCGAAGCCAAGACGTTGCACGACCTGTTCACGGACAGCCTGAAGGATATTCTCTTTGCCGAGCGCCAGATCCTGAAGGCGCTGCCGAAGATGGCGCGCGCCGCCAGTTCCACCGACCTCAGGACGGCGATCCAGACCCACCGCGATCAGACCGAGGGACAGATTGACCGCCTGGAGCAGATCTTCGCCAGCATGGACATGGCCGCGCGCGGCAAGCACTGCCCGGCCATCGTCGGCATTCTCGAGGAAGGCCAGGAGATTCTCGACGAATATGCCGGCAGCGTGGCGCTGGATGCCGGCATCATCGCCTCCGCTCAGGCCGTCGAGCACTACGAGATCGTGCGCTACGGGACGCTGGCGACCTGGGCGGAACTGCTCGGCCTTCCCGACGCCGCGAAGTTGCTCGCCGCCACCCTCGCGGAGGAGGAGAAGACGGATGCCGACCTGAGCAAGCTCGCCAAGGCCAAGATCAACACGAAGGCCATGGCAAAGGCAGCCTGACGGCTGGTGAGCCGTGGATGTAGTTCACTTCCAACGATCAACGCCCTGGGACGCGGCGGTCCAGCCCGCCGCGTCTGCTGCCATCGCATCCGTCCTCCTGCCGGTCCGACCGGAGAGTTCATCCTCGGGGATCACAGTTCGTCGAGCGACTGGAACCGACCCTCCTCCTGCACGTTTAGCAGGGGGCCGTGACCTCTTGCGGCCGGTGCCGGTCCGGGGAGATGGTTGCGATCGTCGGCCGCCGCATCAAACGCTCTATGGGCGATATCGCCGGCAGCCGCAGACTGATCGGATCGTTGATGTCGGACTTCTCTCGCGCCGCGCTTCCCCCGGATGCCATCATTGCGCCGCCGGCGGAGGCCTGGCTCGCCTCGATCGTCGAATCGTCCTTCGACGCGATCATCAGCAAGGATCTCAACAGCACGATCACCACGTGGAACCGCGCCGCAGAGCGGCTCTTCGGCTATGCGCCCGCCGAGGCGGTCGGTCGCAGCATTCTGATGTTGATCCCCGATCACCTCCAGGGGGAGGAGGCTGAGATCATCGGGCGGATCAAGCGCGGCGAGGTGGTCGAGACCTACGAGACGACGCGTCGGCGCAAGGATGGCTCCCTTGTGGAAGTGTCGCTTACCGTCTCGCCTATCCGCGACGCCTTGGGTGCCATCGTCGGCGCTTCCAAGATCGCCCGCGACATCAGCGTGACCCGCGAGAACGAGCGCCGCATCCGGCTGCTGATGGCCGAGGTCAATCATCGCGTGAAGAACCAGTTCGCCGTCATCCTGTCGATGATCCGGGAAACCGGCCGGCAGTCTCCGGAGCCGGCCGTGTTCCAGCAGCGGGTCAAGGATCGCATCATGGCGCTGTCCCGCTCTCATGATCTCCTGGTCGAAACCGAATGGACAGGGACGGACCTCAGTGCCCTCGTCACCGCGCAGCTCGAATCGTTCGAGCATCGCGAGCAGGTTTCGGTCTCCGGGCCTTTGCTCTCGCTGAAGCCCATGGCCTTGCAGTACCTCGGCATCGCCTTTCACGAACTGGCGACCAATTCGGCCAAGTACGGGGCGCTGAGCGAGACGGGCGGCACCATCAGCGTTTCCTGGGAGATCACGCCCCACGCCGGCGGCGACCGCCAATTCTCGCTGTGGTGGCGCGAAAGCTTCGCGCCGCGGAGCTTGCCGCCCGGCCCGTCGCGCGAAGGCTTCGGCACCACCGTTCTGAAGCGCATCACCCCGAGCGCACTCCATGGCCGGAGCCATTTCGAATCGACGGCCGACAGCGTGCTGTGGTCGGTCACCGCACCTCTGGACGCCCTCAAGGCCACCTGACCGCGGCTCGGTCCGGAAGGCGACTTGGAAGCCCTGTCTGCTCGCCCACCTACATCGTGTCGGGCGTCTGGATCGGGTCTTCCGGCTGCGGCGGGAGAGGCGCCGGATCGGGCTGATCCGGCTGCGGCGGCAGGGGCGCGGGTATCGGCTGCGGGAAGGGGTCCGGAACCGGCGGCTGCGGATTGCCGAACCGGATCGGTGCGCTTTGCATCATCATGGCGATCTCCATTCTCTGCGAGACAACCCCGACCCGCCGGGATCGTTCCGAATGCCGGGTCGCAGCCCCTCGCGCGATGCCGGGCGACGTGGAAGAAATCCCTTTCCGGAAGGTTTCAAACGGTTCAGACTTCATCCCAAGGCAAGGCCCGCCCCCCGCGGGACCCAATGAATGCCGGGAGGAAACCGATGAAGAAGCTGATGCTGGCGCTGCTTGGCGCCTTGTCCCTGATAGCCGTCCGGGCGGAGGCCCAGACCGCCGCGCCCGCCTGGCCGCAACGCCAGGTGACCGTCATCGTGCCGTTCACGGCCGGCGGCACCACCGACCTCTTCGCCCGCATTTTCTCGCAGGCCATGCAGCAGAAATACGGGACCGCCTTCGTCGTCGAAAACCGCGCCGGCGCCGGCGGAACGGTGGGCGCCACTGCCGCGTCCCGCGCGGCCAAGGACGGCTACACGCTGTTCGTCGGCACGGCGAGCACCCATGCCATCGCGCCCTTCGTGTACAAGACGCTGAACTATGACGCCGACCGCGACTTCCAGCCGATCAGCCTGTTCGCGACACTGCCCAACATGCTGGTGATCTCGAACACGATTCCGGCCCGGACCATGGGCGAGTTCGTCGCCTATGCGAAGGCCAATCCCGGCAAGCTGAACTATGGTTCGTCGGGCATCGGAGCGTCGAACCACATTCCGGCCGAGATTTTCTCCAATCTCGTCGGCACGCCGATGACGCACATTCCCTTCCGCTCCTCCAACGAGATTATGAACGCCCTGGTCGGCGGCCACATCCATCTCGCTTTCGACAACATCACCTTTGCGCTGCCCCAGTCGCAGGGCGGCACGGTGCGCGCGATCGCCGTCACCTCGAAGGATCGCAGCCCCACCGCTCCGGAGATCCCAGCCATCGCCGAGACCTTTCCCGGTTTCGACATCGGCACCTGGCACGGGCTCTTCGCACCCGCCGGTGCGCCGCGCGCCATCGTCGATCAGGTGGCGGCCGACGTGAAGGAGATCTTCTCACGGCCCGACG
The DNA here is from genome assembly GCF_053471285.1 of Phreatobacter aquiterrae. Classification (NCBI taxonomy): domain Bacteria; kingdom Pseudomonadati; phylum Pseudomonadota; class Alphaproteobacteria; order Hyphomicrobiales; family Phreatobacteraceae; genus Phreatobacter; species Phreatobacter aquiterrae. Next base: position 36,741 of record NZ_JBJPHW010000016.1, read on the forward strand.
TGGTGGCGAAGCTGAAGGAAATCGGCGCGGTGGCGTCGCCCAACACGCCGGACGTCTTCACCGCCTTCGCCCGATCCGAGCGCGAGCGCTACCAGCGCATCGTCCGCGAGGCGCGTATCGAGCCGCAGTGAAATCCTGACCTGAACCGGATGCCGGTTCGCGCGTTGTCCTGCCGGAGAGGCCGGAGCCTGAACGGCTCCGGCACGCGGGGAGGGGCCCATGTGGACCGGATTTCTGGTTGTTCTGCTGATCGCGGTGCTGGTCTTCGGCGGCTATCTCGGCGGCGCCCGCGGCGCCGGCGGGTCGGTGATCACGCTGATGATCATCCTCACGGCGCTCTACATGTTCAACTGGCTGCCGAGCCCCTGGTGGTGACGAGCATCCGAAAGCGCCTCGTCGGGTGAGGGCCTCATCCCGGTCGTCTTCATGGCCGGTCGGGGCCGCCCTGACCTATCGCCCCGCTTTCTCCCGCCAGGCCGCGAAATCCACCTTGGTCTGCGGATCGGTCGGCGGATAGAGCCCGAGGATGGAACGGCCCTGCAGCACCATGGCGGTGACGAAATCCTCGAACACGGTCATCTCGACCGCCTCGTCGGCGATCTCGTCGGTGATGCCGGCGGGGATGATCACCACGCCCTCGCCATCGCCCACCACCACGTCGCCCGGCCAGACGGCGACGTCGCCGCAGCCGATAGGCACGTTGATGTCGAGCGCCTGATGCAGCGTGAGATTGGTCGGGGCCGAGGGGCGATGGTGATAGGCCGGGATAGCCAACTGGGCGATCTCCGGGCTGTCGCGGAAGCCACCATCGGTGACGACGCCGGCAACGCCCCGCACCATCAGCCGCGACACGAGGATGCCGCCGGCCGAGGCCGCACGCGCATCCTTGCGGCTGTCGATCACCATCACCGCACCCGGCGGGCATTCCTCCACCGCCTTGCGCTGGGGGTGCGCACGGTCCTGGAACACGGTGATCGGGTTCAGGTCCTCGCGCGCCGGGATGTAGCGAAGGGTGAAGGCCTCGCCCACCATGGTCGGCAACGTCGGGTTCAGCGGGTGCACGTCCTGGATGAACTGGTTGCGCAGGCCGCGCTTGAACAGCGCGGTGCACAGCGTCGGCGTCGAGACGCTCTTCAGCTTGTCGCGGGTCTCGGGGGTCAGGTTCATGGAATGCTCCCGTTCGCTCAGAAGATCGCCGGCTCGGCCACCGGCCCGCCGAAGCTCTCCTCGAGGAAGTCGAAGTCGCAGCCCTCGTGGGCCTGCTTGATGTGCTTGGTGAAGATCCAGCCATAGCCGCGCTCGTAATGCGCCTTCGGCGGCTGCCAGGCGGCCCTTCGCCGGGCGAGTTCCTCCTCGCTCACCTTCATGTTGAGCGTGCGTGCATCGACGTCGAGCTCGATGAGGTCGCCGGTCTTCAGGAGCGCCAGCGGCCCGCCGATATGGGCCTCGGGCGAGACGTGCAGGATACAGGCGCCGTAGCTGGTGCCGGACATGCGCGCATCGGAGATCCGCACCATGTCGCGGATGCCCTGTTTGACCAGCTTCTTCGGGATCGGCAGCATGCCCCATTCAGGCATGCCGGGCCCGCCATGGGGTCCGGCATTGCGCAGCACCAGCACCGTGTCGGCGGTGACGTCGAGATCGTCGCGGTCGATCGCCGCCTTCATGCTGGGATAGTCGTCGAAAACGAGGGCAGGGCCGGTGTGCCTGAGAAAACGCGGCTCGCAGGCGCTGGGCTTGATGACGCAGCCGTCGGGCGAGAGGTTGCCCTTCAGGACGGCCAGTGCGCCTTCCGCGTAGATCGGATTGTCGACGGAGCGGATGACGTCGTCGTTGTGGACCACGGCGCCATCCAGGCTCTCCGCGATCGGCCGCCCCGTGACGGTGATCGCGTCGAGGTGCAGGTGGTCGGTGAGGCGCGTCATCAGCGCCGGCAGGCCGCCGGCGTAGAAGAAGTCCTCCATCAGGTATGTGTCGCCGCTCGGCCGCACATTGGCGATGACCGGCACCTTGCGGCTGGCCTTGTCGAAATCGGCCAGCGAGATGTCGACGCCGGCCCGGCGCGCCATGGCGATGACGTGGATGATGGCATTGGTCGAGCAGCCCATGGCCATGGCCACTGTGATGCCGTTCTCGAAGGCGGCGCGGGTGAGGATGTCGGTCGGCTTCAGGTCCTCCCAGACCATATCGACGATGCGCCGGCCGGCCGCAGCGCACATGCGCTTGTGGTTGGCGTCGGGCGCGGGAATGGCGGAAGCGCCGGGCAGGGTGATGCCGATGGCCTCGGCGATGGCCGTCATCGTCGACGCCGTGCCCATGGTCATGCAGACGCCGTAGGAGCGGGCGATGCCGGCCTCCACGTCCGACCAGTCGCGGTCGGAAATGTTGCCCGCGCGGCGCTCGTCCCAGTACTTCCAGACGTCCGAGCCCGAGCCGAGCACCTGACCCTTCCAGTTGCCGCGCAGCATGGGACCGGCCGGCACGTAGATCATCGGCAGGCCGGCGGAGGTCGCGCCCATCAGCAGGGCAGGGGTGGTCTTGTCGCAGCCGCCCATCAGCACGGCCCCGTCGACTGAATGCGAGCGGATCAGTTCCTCCGCCTCCATGGCGAGAAGGTTGCGGTAGAGCATGGTCGTCGGTTTGACGTTGCTCTCCGACAGCGAGAGGGCGGGCAGTTCGATCGGGAAGCCGCCGGCCTGGAGGATGCCGCGCTTCACGTCCTCGACGCGGTCCTTGAAATGGGCATGGCAGGGCTGGGCGTCCGACCAGGTGTTGAGGATGGCGATCATGGGCTTGCCGACCCAGTCCTCGGCTGCGTAGCCCATCTGCATCCAGCGCGAGCGGTGTCCCATCGACCGCATGTCGTCGGGTGCAAACCAGCGGGCGCTGCGGAGATCCGAGGGGGACTTGCGGCGGGTCATGGGCATCTCGTCTCGGGCGTTTCGAGGGATTGCGCCGGCTCTTGGCGGCCGGGACGACTCATCCAAGGCCGCGATGCGCCGGTTGGCAAGCCTAAGTCTCGGCGGAAGCGTCCTTTTTCAGAGGAATGCAGGCGCGGTGCGCAGATAATTCGATGCTGCGATGCAGCGATTTCAATCGTTTCGTATCGGAATGGATCGGGCGGCGATGGCGTTGCGCACCGGAGGGCCGTGGCGCCGCCATCGGAACGAAAAGGCAAGGTCGTCGATCGTGGCGCTTGCCAAAGCATGCCCCTGCGTTAGGCTCCCGCCACCCGCGACCGGACGGAACAGGTTCTCTGGCGCCGGGGAGGATCTGTTCATGCGCCGTCTCGCCCTCGCTGCCGCTTTCGCCCTGTCCGCTTTCGCGGCAACGGAGGCCCACGCCATCCGCATCCTCGGCCATGGCACGGACCAGTGCTCCGTCTGGCTGCGCGTTCGCACCACGCCGCAGGCGGCCGAATACCGCGAGTGGATGCTCGGCTACCTGTCGGCCTCGGCCTTCCACAAGAACCGCGATATCCTGCGCAACATGACCTACGATCAGGTCCTGACGCGGGTCACCGGCGAATGCCAGCGCACGCCCAACAAGCGCATCGACGACGTGCTGGACGGCTTCCTGCGCTGATCGGACCCCCTGCGGGAAACTCTCCCGCGCGGCGAACCGACCCGCGCCGGAATCCGCCTCGACAGCATAAATTCGGCCGTGCTGCGGCGAGAGTCGGAAACGATTCGATACAGAACAGGAACCGCGCTTTAGCGATTGCGAAAGACGGCTCTGGGATGATCAGCGCCCGTTTTCTTTTGCTGATCTGAATCGCCTCAATGGACTTTTGCGAGAAAATCTTCGGGAACGCCGCGCGGTTCCGGCGCAATGAAGGCGGCGGTGTCGCCCTCATCTTCGCCATTTGCCTCATTCCCCTCATCGGCATCATGGGGATGGCGGTTGACTATGCGCAGGCCTCGCGCCTGCAGGCCAGGCTCCAGTCGGCTCTCGACGCGGCGGCCGTCGCGGCTTCGTCGCGCGCCTCGGGCAAGACCGGCGAGCAGATCAGGGCGGACGCTCTCGCCTTCTTCGCCGCCCAGTTCAACGAGCCGCGGGTCGGCACGCCCCCCGTGACCGCCATTGTCACCAACTCCACGCTGGAACTGTCGTCGCGGTTCGAGATGCCGGCCTCGTTCCTGCCGGTGATCGGGATTCCGTCGGTTTCGGTCAGCGCCAATGCCAAGACGGCCTGGGGCATCACCCGGCTCCGCGTCGCTCTGGCGCTCGACAATACCGGGTCCATGTCCAGCGCGGGCAAGATGGCGGCCCTCAAGACCGCCACGCTGAACCTCATCGAGCAATTGCGCGGCAACGCCCGCAACGACGGCGACATCTATGTCTCGATCGTGCCCTTCGCCAAGGTCGTCAATGTCGGCACTGCCTATCGCGACGCGAACTGGATCGACTGGAGCGGCGCGACTGTCTGCGACTGGCGCGGCGTCTGTTCGGTCTCGTGGGACGGCGCTATCCAGGACCGCAACCAGAATTTCGATATCTCCAACGCCGCGCCGTCAGGCGCCTCCAGCCGGTTTCCAGCTCTCGCCTCAGGGTCGACCGGAGGAACGCCGACTGCTATCCAGCCGCTCACCTACAACTGGGGACAGCTCAGGTCGACGATCGCCCAGATGTCTCCTGCCGGAAACACCAACCAGGGCATCGGCCTCGCCTGGGCCTGGCAGACCCTGACAGAGGGGCTTCCGATGAACGCTCCGGCGCAGGATCCCACCTACACCTACAAGAAGGTCATCATCCTGCTGTCGGACGGCATCAACACCCAAAGCCGTTTCTACACCCGCGCGACCCAGATCGACGCGCGCCAGCGCCTGATGTGCGATGCGATCAAGGCGGCCGGTATCACGATCTACACGATCCAGGTGAATACCGGCGGCGACCCGACCTCCGCGGTGCTCCAGTATTGTGCCAGCACCAGCGACAAGTTCACGCTGATGACCAATCCGGCCCAGCTCGATTCCACCATGAAGGATATCGGCGGCCAGCTCACCCGCCTGCGCCTGACGAACTGACTCCCTTGCGGCATGCGAAAGGCCCCGGACATGTCCGGGGCCTTCGTCGTTCAGCCTGCTGCGGTCGCTCTAGCGGCGGGCGAAGCGGCCTTGGTGGCCCCGTCCCCCCATCGCAAAGCCCGGCCGGGGACCCGGACGTCCGATGAACGGACCGGGGCGGTGACCCGGGCGGCCGATGAAGGGACCGGGGCGCGGGCCCGGGCGACCGATGAAGGGACCCGGACGAAGGGGACGCACCTGCCGGCAGGCCGGATGGGCCGGGTTGCGGCCGCAGAGGCTGCCGAGCGGGCCGGGCGTTGCGCCTGGGGGCAGTCGGACACCGCCGACGACCGGGCCGGGACGGCGGCAGCCGGGAGCGAAGGGGTTCGTCGCGCAGATCGGACGGCACCAGGACGGGCGGATGCCGGTGGAGCAGGAGGGCGGCAGGCCGACATGGCCGGGTCGGCAGCCGAAGGCCCAGGGATGCCGGCGACAGCGGTCGATGACGATGATGCCGCCACCCGGAACGAACACCGGACCGCCGGGGATGAAGGCAGGCCCGCCATGGGCGACCATCGGACCCGCCGGCGCCATCCGCTGCGGGGCGTAGCCGGCGACGGGAGGCGGCGGCGCGGAGGACCGGCAGCCGCTGTTGAACGAGGCCTGGTCCTGCGTCTGCCAGCCATCGCGCGGCGGCTGGTGGCCGTGCTGCTCGGGCAGCATCGGGGCCCAACTCACCTGATGGGGCTCGGCACGCCAGACCACCCAGCCGGGGCCGAAGTTCGAGTCGGCGGCCCAGATCCAGCCATGCTGGGGATCATTGGCCCAGCGGCCGTGGCGGTGGACAATGGCGCCCCACGGGGTCGGATCGTTGAAGACCCAGGTGCGCTGCTCGCGGTCGAACTGCCAATGGCAGCGCGGGTAGGGCGACCAGCCGGGCATCGCGATCTGTTCGGAGGGTTTCCAGACCTCGCCATAGAGCGGGTGTGTGTGGAAGCCGCCGAACTGCTGGAGCGTTGCACGGAACGCGTCCATGGGGCTCGGTGCCATCTGCTGGATGGCTGCGCCGGCGCCCGTCTCGCCCGGAGGCGGGGGAGGCGCGCCAGCGCCGTCGGTGGCGGCAAAGGCCTGGCCGATCGACAGGCTCACGGCGAGCGCCAGCGACGATACGACGGATGCAATGCGGGAACACGGTCTCGTGGACATGGGGGCTCTCCTCGCAGGCGCCGATCGCGCTCATCCATCGGTCGTCGGGACGGCGGAAAAAGTTCATCCATTCCAGTGAGAAAGGCCGCGGTCGCGCGCCCAGATCGGCCTTTGAACAGCCGTTGTCTTCGGCTACACACGCTGGATGTGGCTGAACCAGCGAACCGTCGACGCAATTCGCCTGATGGCCGAGGTTTCGGCGCGCTGGCCCAATGCGGTCAAGGCGGCTGAACTGGCTGCTATCACCGGCATCACCTTCCTCAATGTCCAGAAGACCGCGCACGCCCTGTCGCGCGCAGGCCTGCTGGAGACCGAACGCGGGCGCTATGGCGGCTTGAGGCTGGTGCGGGCCGCCGATGAGATGAAGGTGGCGGAGATCGTCCGTGCCTTCGAGCCGGCCGACTGCCCTGTGAATTTCCTCATGGCCGACCAGTCGCGCGATCCGGTGTCCAACCTCATCTTCCGGGCGCACCGGGGCTTCTTCCAGCCACTGGAGGATACGACCCTCGCCGACATCGAGCCGCGGGCGCTGTCGCGCAAGGGCGGTCAGGCCGCTCCGCGTTCGGCACGGGTTCCCGTGTAGTTCTGCGGTAGGACGACCGGCAGGCCGCCGGGAACCGGCGCTTCGCGGCACAGATCGACCCCGAAGACGTCGCGCACCATCGTCCGCGTGATCACTGTCCCGGCCGCGCCCAGCGCCTGCAGGCGACCGCGATTCATCACCGCCACATGGTCGGCGAAGGTTGCTGCGAGGTTGAGGTCGTGCAGCACGGCGATGACGCCGACTCCCTCGTGCGCGAGCCGCGCGGCGCTCTCCATCAGGGCGATCTGGTGCGACAGGTCGAGATTGGCTACCGGCTCATCGAGGAAGAGGACCTGGCGCTCCGTCGCCCGCCGGCCCGCCTTGAGCTGCGCGAAGGTGCGGGCGAACTGGACCCGCTGCTGCTCGCCCCCCGACAGGGTCTGGTAGCTGCGGCCTGCCAGATGGCCGATATCGGCGGCGGCGAGCGCCTCGGCGATGATCCGCTCGCGCTCGCCGCGCGTCAGGGCGCGCCCGACGCTGTCGATGCCGATCCTGACGACTTCGGCGACGGAGAAGGGGAAGGCGAGGCGGCTCGCCTGCGCCATCACCGCGCGCTGCGAGGCCAGTTTCCAGGCGGGAATCGCGTTAAGCGGTTCGCCGTCGAGCCGGATCGCTCCTTCGGCGGGGGTAAGCTCGCCAGTCAGCAGCTTCATCAGTGTCGTCTTGCCCGCGCCGTTCGGGCCCACGATGACCATCGTCTCGCCCGCACGCAGCGCGAGCGAGACCTGGTCGACCGGCTTGTGGCGGCCATAGGCGATGCCAACGCCCTCGGCCTCAAGGAGCAGGGTCATGCGTCGAGGCTCCGGTCGCGGCGCAGCAGCAGCCACAGGAAGAACGGCGCTCCGATCGCCGCCGTCAGGATGCCGATCGGCAGCTCGGCCGGCGCCACCATGGTGCGGGCGAGAAGATCGGCTCCGGTCAGCAGGATGGCGCCCAGCACGGCAGAGAAGGGCAACAGGGTGCGATGGTCCGGGCCGAACATCAGCCGGAGGAGATGCGGCACCACGATGCCGACGAAGCCGATGACGCCCGCGGCCGCCACACCCGCGCCGACGGCCACTGCCACCATGACGATGGCGGTCCGCTTCAGCGCCTGGACAGGAATGCCGAGATGGAAGGCCTCCGCCTCGCCGAGGAGCAGCGCATTGAGTCCGCGGGCGAGGAAGGGCACCGCCAGAAGCACCGGCAGGATCAGCGGCGTCACGGTCGCGACCTTCGTCCAACTCGCTCCGGACAGGGAGCCGAGCGACCAGAAGGTCAGGTCGCGCAGCTGGCGGTCGTCGCTGATGAAGGCGAGCAGGCCGGTGAGGGCGCCGGCAAAGGCTCCGAGCGCCACGCCGGCCAGCAGCATGACCGCCACCGACGTCCGTCCGTGACGGGTGGCGATGGCGTAGAGGATCAGGGTCGAAACGAGGCCCCCGAAGAAGGCGCCGAAGGGCAGCAGGACAAAAGGCAACTGCGCCGACACGGTGCCGAAGAGGCGATCGCCGAGGACGATGGTGAAGCCGGCCGCCAGCGCCGCGCCGGAGGAGACGCCGACCAGCCCCGGATCGGCCAGGGGATTGCGGAACAGGCCCTGCATCAGCGCGCCCGATACGGCGAGCGCGGCGCCGATCAGCGCTGCCAGGATGAGGCGCGGCACACGAATGGACAGGATGATCAGCGCGTCCCGGCCGGTCAGGACCTCGGCGTCGCCGGTCAACCAGCCTGCCATGACCTGGATGACCTGGCCTGGTGGAATCTTCACCGCTCCGCTGCCGAGCGAGGCGACCGCCAGGACCACCAGCGCCGCGGCACAGAGGCCCGCGCCGATCGCCAGCCGGCGCCGCCGCGAGGCGAAGAGGCCGGCGACCGTTGAAACATCGGCCGCAAGGGTCACGGCCGGGCGCTCTGGATGGGAGCAACCGGCCCGTAGACCGCCGCCATCAGTTCGCGCGCCGCATCCGGTGTCCGCGGACCGAACCCGAGGAGATACAGGGCGTCCATGGCGATCAGCGCACGGCGCCGCGCAGCCGGCGTAGCCGACAGGGCGGGTTGGGCAAAAACCTGGTCCGGCGAAGCGGCATGGCTGTTATGATTCATCATCAGCACCACGTCCGGCGCCGCGGCGATCAGGCCCTCGTCGGTCAGCGGCTTGTAACCCTCGACGGCGCTCACGGCGTTCACTGCGCCGGCGAGCTGGATGATGGAATCGGCGCTGCTCTTCGCCCCACCCACCATGACGCGGCCGTTCTGCAGCGAGAGGACGAAAAGCACCCGCTTGCGCCGGGCGATCGTCTCGCGTTGGCGCCCGAGCGTGGCAAAGTCGGCTTCCAGCCTGGCCGCCAGCGACTCGGCCCTTGCCGTCGCGCCGGCGAACCCGCCGATGGCGCGGATGCGGGTGACCACCCCCGTTTCCGACGTGTCTTCCGACACGCGCTGAACCCTCACGCCGGCCTCGGCGATGAGCTTGATCGTGTCCGGCGGTCCGGCGCCCTCGACCGCCAGCAGGTCTGTCGGCTTCAGGGAGAGCACGCCCTCCGCGGAAAGGGCGCGCACATAGCCGACATTGGCCTTCTCCTGCATGGCCGCAGGCGGATGGAGGCTGGTGGTGTCGACGCCGACCAGCAGATCCTGCTGGCCGAGCGCATAGAGAATCTCGGTGATGACGCCGCCGGCGGCGACGATGCGACGGCCCGGGACCTGGGCCCGCGCGCGCGACATCAGCGGCCATGCCGCACCCGTTGCCAGAAGGGCGCGGCGCGAAAGGGGAAGGCCGGTTCCCCGGACTGCGAATGGGCGGGTCATTTGGTCAGGATCAGCTTGTCGTTGGCGGTGACGCGTAGGCGATACCGCTCACCCTTGTGGAGGATGACGGCCTCCCGGCCGCTGCCGATGATCGCGCCGACCTCGACCGTCGGGATTGCATCGGGTTCGCCGAGGGGTGGAACACTGTGTTCGCGCCCGTCTCCGGACGGGCGTAGGGTGGGGGAGGACATCATGTTGGCGCCTATTTTAGAATGACAACAATCAAGCATATCTCATTGGAAGCATTGAAAACTGCATCCTCATCTATGATTGTTGACATTGATAGTCAGCTTAAGTAGGCATCGTCAACAGCACCGCGACCGGGAAACCTGGCCGGTGAAGATGCCAGCCAGCCGGACGCGGGATGCGTCGAGCCAGCCAGCCAGCCACAACGAAATTCATTCAGGCTCGCGGTCTCGATCATGTTCCTTCATCACGGACGTCAGGCGCTCATGGCGTCAGTTTCGCTTCTGGTCCTGGCGACCGGCCCGGCCCTCGCGCAGAGCGAGGGCAGTCCGTCCGACGGCCGCACGCCGACAGCGCAGGACGAGATCACCGTCTCGGCCGAGCGCACGCCCTCCACAGTCTTCAACGCGCCCGGCACGGTGACCGTGATCAACGCGCGTCAGATCGAGCAGAACCTCGTCCAGGGGCCGCGCGACATCGTCCGCAACGAGCCGGGTCTGGCGGTCAGCAACGCGCCGACGCGCGTCGGCGCCGGCAGCTTCTTCATCCGCGGAATCGGCGACAACCGCGTGCGCCTCGAGGTCGACGGGTTCCGCGTTCCCGACTATCCCGGTTCGAACGTGGGTCCTGGCCTCTACACCCGCGACGTCATCGACTACGACAGCCTCAAGGCCGTCGAGATCATCCGCGGGCCGGCCTCGGCGCTCTACGGATCGGATGCCATCGGCGGCGTCGTCACCTTCGTCACCAAGGATCCCGGTGACTATCTGCGCGAGGTCGGGCGCGACTGGTATGCCGGCACGAAGTTCTCCTTCGACAGCGTCAACCGCTCCTTTGCCCACACCTACACGGGTGCTGCCCGCAAGGGTCCGTTCGAATTCCTGTTCCAGTACACCCGGCGCGACGGCACCGAGACGCAGATCAATTCGGCCACCCGCCGGGCCAATCCGCAGACCTTCCAGTCCAACAACATTCTCGCCAAGCTCATCTACGAGACGCCCGACTCCGGCCGCTGGCGCCTGACCGGCGAGGCCATGTGGCGCGGCGTTGCCACCGACATCGTGTCGGCGCGCACAACGACGATCACCCAGCAGATCGCCCACGACACCAACAAGCGCTTCCGCCTCAGCCTCGACTGGACGCAGCAGCTCTCCTGGGCGATCGCCGACGAGATCAAGCTGGCGGCCTATGCCACCGACTTCGACCGGCAGGAGCACCTCGACGAGTATCGTCGCTCGGGTGTCGTCGCTCCGGCCCCCGCCAACCGCCTGCGCGTCTCCGATTTCGATTTCCGCCAGCAGATCTTCGGCGCCAATGCGCAGTTCACGGCACAGCGCCAGTGGGGCGCCTGGGACCACCGGATCATCTACGGCGCGACATTCGACTTCACCATGACCTCCCGACCGCGCTCGCGCTACGAGGTGACCTGGCCCGGCGGCACTCCGGTGGCCCTGCCCGTCGGGGAGACCTTCCCAAACAAGAACTTCCCGGACACGCACACCACCCAGGCGGCGTTCTACATCCAGGACACCATGCAGTGGGGCGCGCTGCGCATCACTCCGGCCATCCGCTTCGACTACTATCACCTGACGCCCAAGCCCGACGCCGCCTTCTACAATTCCAATCCGGGCTTCACGATCGGCAATGTCTCGGCCTTCGCCGTGTCACCGAAGCTCGGCGCGACCTATGATCTGACCGAAAACTTCCGCGTCTTCGGCCAGTACGCCCGCGGCTTCCGCGCGCCGCCCTACGACAATGCGAATTTCGCCTTCTCGAACGCCACCCAGGGCTACGAGATCCTGCCGAACTTCGGGCTCAGGCCGGAAACCGTGAACAGCTTCGAGGCAGGCCTGCGCGGCCGTTTCGCCGATGGGTCGTCGTTCCAGGTGTCGGGGTTCTATAATCTTTACAAAGACTTCATCAACACGGTCACGGTCTGCTCGCCTCCGACATGCCCCCTGATCCAGTTCCAGTATCAGAACGTCTCGTCGGTCCGCATCTGGGGCTTCGAGGCCCGCGGCGAGTACCGGATGACCCCCGAATGGTCGCTGCACGGCGCTGTCGCCTACGCCAACGGCACGGACCAGACGACCGGCGCGGCCATCGACAGCGTCGATCCGCTCACCGGCGTCGCCGGCATCCGCTACACCAGCCCGCACAACTGGCAGGTGGAGGCCCGCATGAAGGCGGCCCTTGCCAAGACCCGCGTCAGCGCCGCCAACATCTACCAGCCCGGCGCCTATGCGACCTTCGACCTGCTCGGCTCCTACGAGATCAACAAGCACCTGACGCTGCGTGCCGGCATCTTCAACATCTTCAACGCCAGCTACTTCAACGCCATCGATGTTGCCGGTCTCACCTCGACCAACGCCAACCTCGAACTCTTCCGTGCGCCTGGCCGCTCCGTGTCGGCCAGCCTGACGGCGAAGTTCTGAGGCTGCGATGGCCGGCCGCTCGACAGCGCGCAGGACGGATACGGGCCGGAGCCATCCGGCCCGGCCGGCGGGGCGCGGAAGGTCCGAGCCCGCATTTCCGGGCGCGCGCTCAGGATCTCCCGACCCGAGCCTGCCGATCGCTGTCCTGACCCTCGCGCTCCCCTCCGGACGGGGGGAGCCGGCCATCTCGGCGGCGCCCGCCGTCGTGGTCACGCCGCAACCGGTGACCGCCCTTGCGGCGCCCGACGTCGTGGCCGTTCCCGTCCCGGCGCCGGAAGGCGAAGCGACCGTCCCGCTGCCGGTCGTCGAGACAGACCTTTCGGCGCGGGGATGCCCTCATCCCGTCGCCGCGCGGCTGTCCCTGTCCGTCGTCGCCTCGATGCTGCTTCACGCCGGCGCGGCGGCGGCCTTTGTCTGGCTGAGCCTGCCGCAGCCGCTGCCGATCTCCGCCGGCGGGGAGGGCATTCCGGTCGAGCTGGTGGTGGCGGCCGATACCGGTTCGGCCTCTCAGCAGGAGACCGCCAGCGGTCGACACGAGACCGAGACGCCCTCGTCCGACAGCGAGGCCTTTCGCAAGGTCGAGATTCCACCTGCCGGGACTCCATTGGAGCCTTCAGTCGCCGAGCCCGTCGAGAGGCTGTCCGAGGAGCCGTCGGTGGCCCAGCCCGATCCGCTGACGACGGCTGAGCGCATTCTCGATCAGTTGCCTGCGCCGCCTATGCCGGAGCATCTGCCGGTCATTGACAGGCCGGCGGAGCCTGTTCTCGCGGAAGCGCGCTCCGAGCCTGTGCGCGAGGAGCCTGCTCCTCCGCCTCGGCCCGCCCTCGAACATCCTCCAGTGGCGGAGTCGATCCAGCCACCTCCCGTGGTGCAGGCCGACGCGCCGCAGCCAGCGGCGCTGCCCGATGAGGCGAAGACAATCGATACGCGGGAGACGACCGAGGTTCAGGCTGCCGTCGTGCCGCTGCCCGTTGAGCCTGCGCCGGCTCCCCTTGTCCGGACACCGCGGCAGGCAACGCCCCCCGTGCGCCGCGAGGCGACGCGTCCGCCGCCGATCCGCCGTGAGGCGCCAGCCACCCGCGAGCATCGACGCCCGACCCGTCAGGTCGCCGCGGCCCCGCAGCCGGAGCGCCCGACGCGCGCCGCGCGGCAGGCTGAGGCGCGCGCCGCCGTTGCCGAGCGCGGCGAGGGCATCGGCCAGCGCAACCGCCAGCAGTCGAACGCGACCGGCACAACGGGAGCCTCGAACGTCGCCGCCGTCGCGGCCTGGCGCCAGCGCGTCCTCGCCCATCTCGCCCGCTACAAGGTCTATCCGGAGCAGGCTCGCGACCGTGGCATACGCGGGCGCACCGGCATCTCGTTCTCTCTCAGCGCCAGCGGTGCGGTCACTTCTGTGTCCATCGCCGCGTCCTCTGGTGCCGCCATTCTCGATCAGGCGACGCTCGCCATGGTGCGTCGCGCCCAGCCCTTCCCGCCGAACCCGGCCGGAGGCCCTGCCACCTTTACGGCAGGGATCAACTACAGCCTTTATTGATCCAAGCCAGTCCGCGGGACGAGCCAGAAGGAGACTGCCATGTACATCGCCATGAACCGCTTCAAGGTCATCAAGGGCGCCGAGGCCGATTTCGAGACGATCTGGCGCACCCGCCAGTCCTATCTCAACGAACTCAAGGGCTTCGTCGCGTTCGCCCTGCTCAAGGGACCCGAGCGCGAGGACCACACGCTCTACGCCTCGCACACCGTGTGGGAGAACAAGGCCGACTTCGAGGCCTGGACCAAGTCCGAGCAGTTCCGCAGGTCGCATGCCCGCGCGGGGGTGGCGCAGGCCAAACCGACATCGATGGGCCATCCGGAGTTCGAGGGGTTCGAGGCGGTGCTGGTCGAGCACAACCGGTCGCAACCCCCCGTCGCCGCCGAGTGACGACGATGACGGCTCAGGTGATGGCCCTTGACGACCGTCTGGCGGCGGCACGCGCGGCGCTGGCTGCCAAGCCCGACGGCGTCACCGAGAATGTCGCCCGCGAACACGGCGTGTCGCCGCGCGAGGTTCTCGCGATGCTGCCGCCCGGTGAGAGCATCGCTGCTCCCGCCGATGCCTTCGAGGCGATCTGGACCGACGTGACGGGTTGGGGCGAGATCCTCTTCATCGTCAACACGCCCGACATCGTGCTCGAATGCCATGGCAGGCTGGTGCCGGGCTCGTCCGGCCACGGCTGGTTCAACGTCCATGGCGACAGCCCCATCGGCGGCCACATCAAGGCGTCGAACTGCAGCGAAATCTGCTTCGTCGACCGCATGTTCCACGGCCGTCGCTCGCTGTCGATCCAGTTCTACAATGCGGCCGGCGAGGCCATGTTCAAGATCTTCGTCCGCCGCGACGCCCGGCGTGAGTTGCTGCCGGACCAGATCGCGAAGTTCGAAGCGCTGCGGGCGAAATACGCCTGAGCGGCTGTACCGTGAGAGATGAGAAAGGGCGCGGCCATGGCTGCGCCCTTTGCTTTGGATCTGCGGGATACGTCAGGTCAGAAATTGACCTTGTCGCCGCCCTTGAGGCCGAGGATCTCGCGGGCGTCGTCCGGGGTCGCGATCTCAAGGCCCATGCCCTCGATGATCTGGCGCACCTTGGTGACCTGCTCGGCATTGTTCCTTGCCAGTTTGCCCGGGCCGATCCATAGCGAATCCTCCAGGCCGACACGCACGTTGCCGCCCATGGCGAGCGACATGGCGGCGATGGGCATCTGGTTGCGGCCGGCGCCGAGCACGGACCACTGGTATTCGTCGCCGAACAGCCGGTCAGCCGTGCGCTTCATCATCACCACGTCCTCGTAGTGACCGCCGATACCGCCGAGGATGCCGAACACCGACTGGATGAAGAAGGGCGGCTTGATAATGCCGCGGTCGGCGAAGTGGCGCAGAGTGTAGAGGTGGCCGATATCGTAGCACTCCACCTCGAAGCGGGTGCCGTTGTTGGCGCAGGTGGTGAGGATATATTCGATGTCGGCGAGCGTGTTCTTGAACATGCCGGCGCGCGAGCCCTCGAGATAGGGCTTTTCCCAGTCGTACTTGAACTCCTTGTAGCGGTCGAGCATCGGGTAGAGGCCGAAGTTCATCGTGCCCATGTTGAGGCTCGCGACTTCCGGCGCGTAGTGCGCCGCCGGCTTCACCCGCTCATCGACGGTCATGGTCTGCGAGCCGCCTGTGGTGATGTTGATGGCGACGTCGGAGCGCTGCTTGATCACCTGGAGGAAGGGGGCATAGGCCTCGATCGACTGGTCGGGGCGGCCGTCCTTGGGGTCGCGGGCGTGCAGGTGGACGATGGCGGCACCGGCCTCCGCCGCCGCAATGGCATTGTCGGCGATCTCCTGGGCCGTGATCGGCAGATGCTCCGACATGGTCGGCGTATGGATCGAGCCGGTGATGGCGCAGGTGATGATGACTTTCTTCGACTTCGCCATGGTGGGCTCCTTCGTCGCGCTGCGGGAGAGGTGAGGATCAGGCCGGCTTCTTCTTCGCGCCGCGCTTGTGCGCCTTCAAGGCCGCCAAACGGCCGTCGCGCCATTTCGACAGGCGGGCTATGCGTTCGGGCGACTGCTCGCCCGGCCACTCCGCCATGATCGCGGTCTCGTTGGCCTTGGTGAAGACCTTGCGGCCCGTGAGGTTCGTCAGGCTCGGGCCGTAGCGCCGGTTGTAGTCCGGAATGCCCTCCGGTGCGTTGAGTTCGATCGTCTCGAAGGGGCCCATGAAGGACCAGCGCAGGCCGAGCCCGTCCTTGATCGTCTTGTCGAGGTCTTCCGGCGAGACGACGCCGGAGCCAACGAGGTCGAAGGCTTCCGCCATCAGCACCGCCTGCAGACGGTTGAGGACGAACCCGTCGATTTCCTTCCTGACGGTGATCGGCACCTGGCCGACCTTCTCGTAGATGACGCGGGCCTTTTCCACCACCTTCGGGTCGGTCCATGGCGCCGGGCAGAGTTCGACGATGGGGACGAGGTGAGGCGGGTTCACCGGGTGGGCGACGAGCACGCGCGAGCGGTGCTTCAAGTCCTTGGCCCACAGGGACGAGAACATGAAGGAGGTGGAGGACACGACGATGGCGGACGGCGGCGCGAGCGCGTCGATCTCCTTGTGGATCGCGATCTTGGCCTCGACCTTCTCCGGCCCGTTCTCCTGCACCAAAGCGCAGCCCTTCAGGGCTTCGGCCAGGCTGGCGCAGGCGACGAGGTTCTTCGCCGAGCCCTTGGCGTCCTTGACCAGGTCGAGGTCTGCGAGCTCCTTCAGGTTCTTCGCGATATGCGCCTTGGCCGCCTCGGCGACGCCCGGCACCGGGTCGTAGAGCGTCGTGGTCCAGCCGTGGCTGCAGAAGACCGTGGCCCAGGCCCGGCCGATCAGGCCCGATCCGACGATGGCAATTCTGGGCATGGGGTGCTTCCTTCCGAATTCGTGGGGTCAGGGCGCGGTCGCGAAGACCTTCGGGACATCCTGGTCGCCTCGGCCCCTCACAGCCAGAGCACCTTGCGGCGGAGGTCCTGATCCTCACGCAGGTCCTTCGACGCGCCGTGCCAGATGACCGCGCCGCGCTCCAGCGCCACGGTGCGATCGGACAGGGCGAGGGCGAGATCGAGGTGGTGGTCGACGATGATGATCGACACCTCGTGGCGCAACTTGTCGAAGGCCTCGAACAGCTCTTCGGTGATGGCCGGCGACAGACCCTCAAAGGGTTCATCCAAGAGCAGAAGCCGGGTGTCGCCGACGAGGGCGCGGGCGACCGCCACCATCTGCTGTTCGCCGCCGGAGAGGAAGTCGGCCGGCGTCGTCCAGCGTTCCTTCAGCCGCGGGAAGAAGGCGAGCACGCGGTCCTCGTCCCAGTGCCGCCCGGCGCCGGTGCGGCGTCTCAGCCGCCCGAGCATCAGGTTGTCCTTCACCGACATGCCGGCGAAGAGGCCGCGGCCCTGCGGGACGTATCCGACGCCGAGCCGGGCGACCTTGTCGGCAGGAAGGCCCGAGAGCGTCGCGCCCGCCAGCGTCACCGATCCGGAGGCGGGCGGCGCGATGCCGGTGATGGTCTTCAAGACGGTCGACTTGCCGGCGCCGTTGCGGCCGAGCAGCGCGATGATCTCGCCCGCCTTCACGTCGAAACTGACGTCGTTGAGGATGTGGCTCTTGCCGTAGAAGGTGTTCACCCGGTCGAGCGTCAGCAGGGTTTCGGTGGTGGCTGCCGAGGGACGCTCCTTCGCTGCCACGGCATGGGCGCCCGACCCGAGATAGACCGCCTGCACGCGCTCCGATGAGCGCGCTTCCTCCACCGTGCCGTCCACCAGCACCTCGCCGTCGTTCATGACGGTGACGTGGTCGGCGAGTTGGAACACCCGGTCGATGTCGTGCTCGACCAGCAGCACCGGGATATCGCCCGAGATGGTCTTGATGATGTCGCCGACGCGTTTGCGCTCGGCTGCGGCAAGGCCGGCCAGAGGCTCGTCGAGCAGCAGGATGCGCGGCTGCGTCGCGAGCGCCAGGGCCATGTCGACGAGCCGCTGCCCGCCATAGGAGAGAGAGCCCGCCTCTGCCTGCTCGATGCCGGCGAGACCGAGATAGCGGATGAGGGTGGCGGTGTCGTCCTTGAGGCCGGGGAGGGCGGAGGCCTCGGCCCACACGCCGAAGCGGCCGGCATGACGCGCCTGCACCGCGAGCCGCACGTTCTCCTCGATGGTGAGCCCAGGGAAGAGATTGGTGATCTGGAACGAACGGCCGACGCCGCCCTGCGTGATCGCCTGCGGGCTGAGGCCTCCGACTTCGCGGCCGTCCAGCGTCACCGAGCCGCGGTCGGGCGGGAACATGCCGGACAGGAGGTTGAAGGCGGTGGTCTTGCCGGCGCCGTTCGGGCCGATCAGCGCATGCAGGGTCCGGTCCTTCACAGCGAATGAGACGCCGCGCACGGCCTTGATGCCGCCGAAGCTCTTGGCGATGTCGTCCACCACGAGCACCGCGTCGCGGCCGGTCTCGATCGCGGTCTTGGTCTCGCGCACGAACTGGTAGGGCACCGGTCCCACCGCCTCGACGCGGCGCGCCGCCATGGCGGCGTCGGTCTCTTCCTTCTTCCGGAAGGGCGCCATGACCCGCTCGGCGACGCCGATCAGACCGGTGGGCGAGAAGACGATGAAGCCGACGAACAGGAGGCCGAAGAACAGCAGCCAGCTGGAGGTGTAGAGCGAGAGGTACTCGCGGAACAGCATGAAGAACAGCGCGCCGAGCGCCGGCCCCATGAACGATCGCATGCCGCCGATCACCACCATGGCGAGGAGTTCGCCGGAGAACTGGATGGCGATGGTGTCGGCGGAGGTGAAGCGATGGTGGAAGGCCGAGAGGACGCCGGCAAAGCCCGTCAGCGTCGCCGAGATGGTGAAGGCGATGAGCTTGTAGCGGTCTGTGTCGTAGCCGACGAAGCGGGCCCGCACTTCGTTCTCGCGCACCGCCACCAGCACGGAGCCGACGGCGGAGCGGTGGAAGCGCTGGAGCAGATAGACGACGGCAAAGCCGATCACTGCCACCACGACATAGAAGGTCCAGGCGTTGTTCAGGTTGGCGATGCCCCAGTCCGGACGGATGACGCCGCCGAGGCCGTTCTCGCCGCCGGTCAGTTCCGTCCAGCGGAACGAGACGGTGAAGGCCACCGCCGTCATGGCGAGCGTCAGCAGCGAGAAATAGACGCCCCGCCGCCGCAGGATGAGCAGGCCGAGACCCGCCGACACGATGCCGACGAAGAGGATGGAGAAGCCCGCCGGCAGCAGGAACTGACCTGGAAAGAAATGCCGCTGCGCCAGCACCGCGGCATAGGCGCCGATTCCGAAGAAGGCGCCGTGGCCGAAGGAGACGAGGCCTGTGTGGCCGACGAGGATGTTCAGCGCCAGCGCCGCGATGGCGAAGATCACCACGTCGGTGGCCGAGGTCAGCGTCAGGCCGATCGACAGCATGAAGACGGGCAGGACGACGAGCGCCGCGATGGCCGCGAGAAGATTGCGGAGGGTCGGGGTCATCGGATCACTCGAATTTCTGGATGCGTTCGCCGAAGAGACCGCGCGGCCGCACCAGCAGCACGAACACCATCAGCAGATAGACCGAGGCCTCCGTCGCCGCTGGATAGAAGTGGGCGGCGACACCGCGCGTCATGCCGACGATGGCGGCGGCGGCCACCACGCCCCAGAACGAGCCGAGACCGCCGATCACCACCACCACGAAGGCGAAGGTGATGATCTCCTGGCCCATGGCCGGATGGACCCCGGCGATCGGGGCGATGAGGACGCCCGCGAGTGCCGCGAGGCCCACGCCGATCATCACCACGGCCGTCATGTAGGGCTTCAGCGAGATGCCGAGCGCGCCTACCATGTCGGGGTTCTGCACGCCGGCGCGCACCACCTTGCCGAAGGCGGTCCTGGTCAGCAGCAGCCAGAGCCCGAAGACCGCCAGCGCGGTGATGCCGAGGGTGATCAGCCGATAGCGCGAATAGACGAAGTCGCCGAGGAAGACCTGGCCGCGCAGTTCCGGCGGGATGGAGAAGGGGATCGGGGCGGCGCCGTAGATCATGCGCAGGCCCTGCTCGGCCACCATGGCGAGGCCGAAGGTCAGCAGCAGGCCGAGGATCGGGTCGGCCGTGTAGAAGCGCCGGAGCAGGTAGCGCTCCACGACCATGCCGATCAGCGCCACGATGAGCGGCGAGGCGATCAGCGCGCCGCCGAAGCCGATGCGGTCGGCGATCGTCACGGCGAGATAGGCGCCAAGGGCATAGAAGGCGCCATGGGCGAGGTTCACGATGCCGCCGAGCGAGAAGATCATCGACAGGCCGAGCGCGATCATCAGGTAGTAGGACCCGGCGAGCAGGCCGTTGAGGATCTGCGACAGGAGCGGAATCAGGTCAGGCACGGGATCGTCTCGGTTCGAGGGCTATCGAGCCTGGAGGCCGGCAGTGGGAAGCCGGCCATGGGCAGTCGGGAGCGGACAGTCGGGACGTCCGACTGCCCATTGCCGACTGCAGCAGGGGCGGACCATCGCCCGCCCCTGTCATTCATCTCACGCGCGGAAGGTGCACTTGTTCTCGTCGTCGGTCGCCGCGATCACCTCGAGGCTCTCGTTGGCGGCCGGAACCGGGGGCGATGAGGTAAAGATGTCGTACTGGTTCTTCACCTGCGCCGCCGGCAGGGCGGTGATCGCGTACATCTCCATCATCATCTGATGGTCCTTGGCCCTGAAGTAGCCCTCGCGGGTCTTGAGAAGGTCGAACTTGGCGCCCTTCTCGAAGTGCTCGACGATCTTCATCGGATCGGTGGACTTCGTCTCGGTGATCGCCTGCGCCACGACCTTCATGGAGCAGTAGTCGCCCCAGGCCTGGTTCTCCGGCATGCGGTTCCACTTCTTCTGGAAGCCGTTGACGAAGGCCTTGGAGCCGGGGGTGTCGATGAGGTGGTGCCATACCACCGGCCAGGTGCCGCCGAAATTGCCCTTGCCTGCGCCCCAGGCCAGTGCCGTGTCGAAGCCGAAGCCCGCGACGGGGAAGGTCAGGCCGAACTCGGCATACTGCTTGAGGAAGTTGGTGATCTGCGTGCCCGCGAGGTTGAGGCAGACGACGTCCGGCCGCGCCTGGCGGATCTTCAGCAGGAAGGGCGAGAAGTCGGCGAGATCGGTCGGGATCAGGTCGTCGCCGGCATGGTTGCCCCCGTTCGCCGCCATGTAGCGCTTGGCGACGTTGAGGAGGTCATGGCCGAAGGCGTAGTCCGCCGTCAGCGAGTACCACTTCTTGCCGTTCACCAGGCCGTCGCGGATCAGCGAGCGGCCGACCGCCTTCACATACATCGAGTTCTGCGCCTCGATGTGGAACATGAACCTCTGGCAGTCTGAGCCGCGCAGGGCATCCGAGTTCGCGCCGGTGTTGATGAACAGCACCTTCTCGCGCTGTACGACCTGGGCGATGGCGAGCGCCGAGGCCGAGGAGATCTCACCCAGAAGGGCGACGATCTTGTCGCGCTGGACGAGACGCTCGGCTTTGGCCGAGGCCTGCTGCGGGTTCGGGCTGTCGTCGAGGATGAGTTCGAGCTTGCGGCCCATGATGCCGCCGGCGGCATTGATCTCTTCGGCAGCCAGTTGGGCAGCCTGCGCGGCATATTCGCCGAGCGGGCCGAGGAAGCCGGTGCGCGGCGTGATATGGCCGATCTTGATGGCTTCGGCCTGCGCGTAGCTGATGGCGGGGGCACCCAGCGTCCCCAGCGCGGCGGCGCCGGCGGAGGCCTTGATGAGGGTGCGGCGTGACAGGCTCGTGTCGAGCGGCATCGGACGTCTCCTTGGCAGTGTTTCCAGGCCCGTTTCACCCAAGCGGGAGCGTTGACCGCCCCTCGCTGACGGCCCGCCATCGGCTTGCCGTGATCTGTGATCACAGTTATGGTTCAACAATCGGCTGGCTTTGTCCAGCCCCCTTCGTGACACTGTCGCGATGATCGATCGGAACGCTTGTCATGAGTGACGCGCCATGAGCGTCGCAGAGGCCCTGACCACAATCGGCCCGCTTGAGCGCGAGACGCTTGGCGACCGGGTCTATGGGCATTTGCGCGAATTGCTCATGGCCGGGCGTCTTGCCCCGGGTGACAAGCTGTCGCTGCGCGGCACGGCCGAGGCGATGGGCGTCAGCATGATGCCGGTTCGCGAGGCGGTGAGCCGTCTCGTCGCCGACCGTGCGCTGGAGGTGGCGCCGAACCGCGCGGTGCGGGTGCCGATCATGACCGTCGACCAGTTCCGGGAGCTCACCACGGTTCGCATCGAACTGGAGGGCTTTGCGGCGGAGCGGGCAGCCGGTGCCGCAACGCCCGGCGACATCGGCCGGATCGCGACGCTCGAGGCCGCCTTCCGTGCGCTCAGTCTCGCCGCCCGGCCCGATTTATCCGAGGCCGTCCGGCTCAACAAGGATCTGCATTTCGCCATCTACGAGGCGACGGGCCTGCCGACTTTGACCGAGGTCATCGGCGGGCTCTGGCTCAAGGCCGGTCCCGTGCTCAATCTCGATCTCGGCGCCAATCCCGAGCGTCTGGCGGCCGGCGGTGCGGTGCGTTTCCACGCCGAGGCGCTGGCGGCGATCCGCGCCGGCGACGGCCCGGCCGCGCGAGAAGCCCTCGCCGCCGACATCCGCGGCGCCGCCGATTTCATCATCGCCAGGGGCGGCCTCGCCGCACCCTGAGGAACAAGCAGACACAGGGAGAGGCGTCCATGGATCTCGGCATCAAGGGCCTGCGCGTGCTGGTCACGGCAGGAGCGAACGGCATCGGCCGCGAGGTGGCGCGTGCCTTCGTCGAGGAGGGCGCCAGGGTCCACGTCTGCGACGTCGACCGTGAGGCGATCGCCGAACTCGCCCGCACCGACCCGACCATCTCTTCCTCGTTCTGCGACGTGGCGGATCGCAAGCAGGTGGCCGATCTCTTCGCAACCGCGGTCGATCGCCTCGGCGGCCTCGACGTGCTCGTCAACAATGCCGGCATCGCCGGCCCCACAGGCCGGGTCGAGGAGATCAACCCTGAGGACTGGGACCGCTGCATCGAGGTTTGCCTGACCAGCCAGTTCAACTGCGCCCGCCTCGCCGTGCCGCACCTGAAGAACAGCACCAACGCCTCGATCATCAACCTCGCATCCGTCGCCGGCCGCTTCGGCTTCGCGCTGCGCACGCCCTATGCCGCGGCCAAGTGGGGCGTCGTCGGCTTCACCAAGTCTTTGTCGATCGAGCTCGGCGAGTTCGGCATCCGCGTCAACGCCATCCTGCCGGGCCTCGTGGAGGGCGACCGCATCCGCCGCGTGTTGGAGGCCAAGGCCCAGTCGCGCGGCGTCTCTTTCCGGGAGATCGAGCAGCAGGCCTCGTCCTACACCTCGCTGAAGACCTTCGTCACCGCCCGCCAGCTCGCCGACCAGATGCTCTTCCTGACCTCGCCCAGGGGCAAGACGATCTCGGGTCAGGCGCTCTCCATCTGCGGCGACATGCAGATGCTTACGTGACCGCCTTCACAGGTGCGCGCGAACATGCGACGCACGCGGCGTGACCCTCATCGCCCATGTCTCGGACCTGCACCTGTCGCCGGTGCCTTTCCCGCTGGGGGAGGGGCTCAAGCCCGCGCTCGGCTGGATCAACTGGCGGCGCAAGCCCGGCGCGCATGACGTGGCACGCGGGGAGCGTACTCTCGCCGCCATCCGGGCTTGCGCGCCCGACCATGTGGCGCTCACCGGCGACCTGATCGAACTCGGCCTGCCCGTCGAATATGCCGCCGCGGGCGCCGCGCTCGCCAGTCTCGCCGAGCCCGAGCGCGTGTCCTGGGCGCCGGGCAATCACGACGTCTACACGCGACAGGCCGAGCAACGGCTTCAGGCGATCCTCGCCGACTGGCTCACGCCGGCTGCCGGGGAAGGGGATCTTCGCTGCCATTTCCCCCGCCTCGACCTCGTCGGCAAGGCAGCGGTCGTCACCCTCTGTTCGGGAACGCCGACCTGGCTCTTTTCAGCCGAGGGTGAACTCGGCGCGGACCAGCTGACCCGCCTCGACGCGCTGCTGGCTGACCTCGACCGCGTCCACCACCTGCCCGTCATTGCGGTCCATCATCCGCCACATGCGCCCGGCGTGTCGCAGTTGAAGAGGCTGCGTGACGGCGAGGCTTTGATGCAGATCCTCGCCCGTCACAGGTGCCCTCTGGTGCTTCATGGCCACCTTCACGCCGCCTGCGAGACGACCTGGACCGGCGAATGCCACACGGTCATCCTTCTGGGCGCGCCGTCGGCTTCCTCGGCCGGACGCCATGGCGATGATCCCGCCGGCTTCAGCCTGATCCACGTCGCGCCCGACCTCACCTGGCGGCTGGAGCGCCGAACTGTCCCCTGATTTCGCAACCTCGCCCTGCGCCAATCCGGTTGGCATCGCGCCGGCTTGGTGCTTTTGATGGCGGCCCCTGCCGGCCCGCCCAACACGGTCAAGACCCATGAATGCTCCGCTCGCGGTCTCCAGCCTCGCACCCGTCCTGCTCGACGGTCTGCGCGCCCTTCTCGGCAGCCGGGTCTCGACCTCGGAATCGGACCGCGCCCAGCATGGCCGCGACGAGTCCCGCCACGAACCGAAGCTGCCCGACGCCGTCTGCCGCCCGCGCTCGACCGAAGAGGTCGCGGCCATCGTGAAGCTCTGCGTCGCGCACGACACGCCGATCATCGCCTATGGCGCGGGGTCCTCGCTGGAAGGCGCGCTGATCCCGGTCCGGGGCGGCATCTCCCTCGACATGAACGAGATGAACGCCATCCTCGAGGTGCGGCCCCAGGACCTCGATGTCACGGTGCAGGCCGGCGTCACCCGCAAGCAGCTTAACGCCCATCTGCGCGACACTGGCCTCTTTTTCCCCATCGATCCTGGCGCCGATGCCTCCATCGGCGGCATGGCGGCCACCCGCGCCTCCGGCACCAATGCGGTGCGCTACGGCACCATGCGCGAGAACGTCCTGAGTCTCACCGTGGTGCTCTCCGACGGCCGCGTCATCCGAACGCGGTCGCGCGCCCGGAAATCCGCTGCCGGCTATGATCTCACCGGCCTTTTCGTCGGCTCCGAGGGCACGCTCGGCATCATCACCGAGGTGACGGTGCGCCTCTACGGTATTCCCGAGGTCATGGCCGCGGCGATCTGCGCCTTCCCGAGCGTCGAGGCGGCGGTGGACACGGTCATCCAGACCATTCAGATGGGCATCCCGGTCTCGCGCGTCGAACTGCTCGACGACAATGCCATCTCGGCCGTCAATGCCTATTCGAAGCTGTCTCTGCCGGTGACGCCGACCCTTTTCTTCGAGTTCGCCGGCAGCCAGGCCGGCGTCGAGGAGCAGGCGGCCGTCGTCGAGGAGATCGCCAAGGGCGAGGGCGCCACCAACTGGCGCTGGTCCGCCGATGCCGACGAGCGCAACAAGCTCTGGCAGGCGCGCCATGACATCCACTGGGCGATCCGCGCCGCCAACCCCGGCCGCCGCGGCTTCGGCACCGACGTCTGCGTGCCGATCTCGGCACTGGCCGAGGTCATCCGCGGCGTCCGCGAGGACACCAAGCAGCAGCCCTTCAACACGACGCTGGTCGGACATGTCGGCGATGGCAACTTCCACTTCGGCTTCCAGATCGATCCCGACAGCCCAACGGAACTGAAGGCGGCCGAGGACGCCTATGACCGCATGGTGGCCCATGCCATCCGGATGGGGGGCACCTGCACCGGCGAACACGGCGTCGGTCTCGGCAAGAGGAAGTACATGCGCATGGAATACGGCGACGCCGTCGACGTCATGCACCTCATCAAGAACGCACTCGACCCCAAGGGCCTGTTCAATCCGGGCAAGGTGCTTCCGGCCTGATGTCGGGAAAGTCAGGCGGCGTGCGCTCTCGCCGCCGCAGCGCGGAATAAATCGGACTCCGGGGCGGTAAGATGCTAGTGTGTCTTATGCCTCAAGCGGATTTCACCGCCGCAGCGGAACTTTTCGCCAACAAGCGAAAGTCGTTCCGCTCCCGCGTCCCTCTCAAATACAAGCGCTTCGACAGTCTCGCGCTGGCCGTCCAGTTCGCGGTGGAAGAGCTCGGCTCCGATCTCAACGGCATCAATATCCGCACCGAGGCGGACGACGTGTCGGGCGCCGGTATCCGCGCGCTCTACGACGATGCGGACTACCCCCTGGAGCGAAAGGCGCTGCAGCAAGCCTCATGACCGTGCCCCTTCAGGCCGCCCCGACCGGTGGTGTCGCAGCTCTCGTCGAGGTGCGCAGCCTCGGCGGTATCAATTTCGTCCGCCCCGACCGTGTCATCGCCATCCAGATGTCGCCCACGGGCGCATCGCTGATCGTCATGGAGGGCGGCACGACCGTCCATTCC
The DNA here is from genome assembly GCF_053471285.1 of Phreatobacter aquiterrae. NCBI lineage: Bacteria > Pseudomonadati > Pseudomonadota > Alphaproteobacteria > Hyphomicrobiales > Phreatobacteraceae > Phreatobacter > Phreatobacter aquiterrae. Next base: position 62,840 of record NZ_JBJPHW010000016.1, read on the forward strand.
TCCGAAACGACCAAAGTGATTGCCGACCGCATCGCGGCCGCTGACCGGGACCGCTAGCCGGTTCCCCACGCGAGACCCTTCCCGGCGCCGGCCCCGACCGCACGCCCAACGTCCACAGGTGAAATCATGTCCCAGCACAGGTTCAAGGTCGGCGATGTCGTCATTCTCGGTCGCTCCTTCCTCAAGATGCCGGACGGTCCCTTCGAGGTGATCCGTCTGCTGCCGTCCGACTCGGCCGATCCGGCCTACCGGATCAAGAGCCAGTCGGAGTCCTACGAGCGCGCCGTGCGCGAATACGAGATCAAGGCCGCCTGAGCCGGCTGCTGCATGGCTCCCATCGACACCCGCGCGTTGCGGGCGCCGAGATTTCGCCGCTCACTCCACGCCGTTGAACGCGTGGAGCGCCGCCGAGTATGCAGACCTTGACGACCGAGGCCCTTCTCGAGGCCGTCCGCCAGTGGGTGGTGATCGAGAGCCCGACGCAGGACGTGGTGGCGGTCAACCGCATGGCCGATCACGCCGAGGCGTTGCTTGTCGCCGCCGGAGCGCGGATCGAGCGCATTCCCGGCACCATGGGCTATGCCGACATCCTCATCGGTCGCATTTCCGGCGAGACCGACGGGCCGGGAATCCTCCTCCTCGGCCACATGGACACGGTCCATTCGGTCGGGACCCTCGCGGGTGACCTTCCCTGGCGGATCGATGGCGACCGCGCCTACGGGCCGGGCATCTACGACATGAAGGGCGGCAATTCGATCGCCATGTCGGCGCTCCTCCACCTCGCCGCCACCGGCCGCCGGCCGCGCATGCCGGTCACCGTCATGTTCATCCCCGACGAGGAAGCCGGCAGCCCGTCGTCGCGCGCCCGCATCGAGGAGGAGGCGCGGCGCCACGCCATCGTGCTGGTGGCCGAACCCTCGGGAGATGGCGGCAGGCTGACCGTCGGCCGCCACGGCATTGCCCGCTACTATCTGAAGACCACCGGGAAGCCCGCTCATGCCGGCGCCTATCATGCCAAGGGCCGCAGCGCGATCCGCGAGATGGCGCGCCAGATTGTCGCCGTCGAGGCGATGACCGACTACGACCGCACCATCACCCTCAATGTCGGCACCATGTCGGGCGGCACCCACGAGAATATGGTGCCGATCCATGCCGAGGCCTGCGTTTATGTGCTGGTGCCGACGCGCGAGGCGGAGGCGGAGGTGCGGGCGAAGCTGCTGGCCCTCGCGCCGCATGATTCAGACGTGAAGCTCGAGGTCACGCTCGGCCTGTTCCGCCCGCCCTATGGGAAGACTCCGGCCATCCAGAGGCTCTTCGACCACGCCGCCGACCTTGCCCGCTCACTCGGCTTCGAGGTAGCCGGCGAGCGCATCGCCGGCGGCGGCTCGGATGGCAATTTCACCGGCGCGCTCGGCGCGCCGACCCTCGACGGGCTGGGGGTCATCGGCGATGGGCCCCACACCCATTACGAGCATCTGCTCGTCTCGTGCCTCGTTCCGCGGACGCAGCTCTATGTCCGGCTGTTCGAGACCCTGACGCCGGACCTTGTCGCGGCTTGAGGTAGCCGTATCGCTATTCGGCGGCCATCGGCGCGCGCAGCCGTGCCCACCAGGCCTCGAGCGCCTCGCGGGAGCATGGAACAGTTTCGGCCATGTCGCCGGAATAGGCTTCCCAGGCGTCCCGGAACCGTGAGGGAAGCCCGATGACGAGGGGCAGACCAGCCCCCACGGCTGCGCCGATCTCCCCGATCAGACCGCCGCCTTCCGATTCCATGCGCCCGAACTTGTTGACCACGACGAGATCGGTTGGCTTATCGAGCGCGTTCCGGAGCGAGGCGGCAGCTTCAGCCAGGCCCTGGGGGTCGAGCCGGCAGGCACTGGCGCTGCCGCTGCCGAGGTCCTGGCAGATACTGATGCGCCGGCCGGTGTCGAGCGCTTCCAGTTCCATGTCGAGTTCGGCGCAGCTCGATCCGGCATTGATCTGCACGAGCCCGGCGACCTTCACCCCCGACCGCATGAGATCATGGGCGAAGCGCGTCAGCAGGCCGTCGCAGTCGTCGTCCGGGCCGTAGCTGACGGCGCAAATCAGGCTCATTCGTTTCTGTCCTGTGGTCTTGGCTCAAAGATGGGGCGGTGAGGCCCATGGGTAAAGCCCTGCGGAGGGCGGCGGCGGCAGGGCGCGGCATTGCGGACGGACTCATGGCTTCATGCGGGCCTGATCGGGTATCATCGCGCCCGAATCCGGACAGGAAGGATGACCTCGACATGTTGAAGCTCCCCGTGGCCGCTCTGGCTCTGGCAACACTGATTGTGGCGTCGACCTCGCAGACCGCGGAGGCGCGTCACCGGCGCCTTGGCATGCACGGCTGGTGCCGGGCCGACGCCGCCCAGATGATGGGCGTCAGCCGGCGGGCGGTGGCGCTGGAGCGGCGGGCCGTCAGGACCGCCGGCGGGCGCTACGAACTTCGTGGGCTAGCCGGCCACGGCCGGTTTGGCAGCCGGGCCTTCATCTGCCACTTCAATCAGCGCGGCGTCCTGCAGGGCGCCGTCTGATCCCTATCCGGCCTTGCGGATGGTGAAGGTGAGGGTGTCGTCCGCCCGCACCTGATCCAGCAACGCATCCCCCGTCTCGCGCAGGAGGTGGGGGATGTCGATGGCCGCCATCGGATCGGTACAGACGACCACGAGTCGGTCGCCGGCGGCGATGCGGGTCAGCGCCTTGCGGGTCTTCAGCGCCGGCAGCGGGCATTTCAGCCCCTTGAGATCCAGCACGGTCCCCTCTGCCGCTGCGTCCCGGCGATGCGCGCCATCCTGCATGGCCTGATCCGGTCGGCCGGTCAGCGGGTGACGGTCGGCGTGTTCAGGCCGTTCCAGTCCTTGCCGACCAGGTTGTAGCCGGCCTCGGTGCCGCGCAGCTGGGTGCCGGATCCGACAAAGCGGGCGTCGGCGGTCATCAGCAAGGTGGTGTTCAGAAGGTAGCCCGCGGCGGCGGCGATGACGATGGCGACAGCGGATGCGAGCAGCATGGCCTTCATGACGTTCCCCTCTCGGAAGTTCTTGTTTCCGCGCGCAATTTACCACGCGGCTGGAACCGTTCAAGCGCGCCGGCGTCGCAGGCGCGCTATTCGATGACGATGCGCGGCGGCGGCTTGATGGTGACGTCGCCGGTTCCCGACAGGCTCGCCCAGACCTGGCGCGCAATGTCGCGATAGACCAGTGAATGCGGGCTGTCGGGGTCGGTGGCGACGATCGGGCGCCCGGCATCCGACCGCTCGCGCAGATCCATGTCGAGCGGCACCTCGCCGAGGAAGGGAACGCCGAGACGCTCGGCCTCCTGGCGCGCCCCGCCGTGGCCGAAGATATCGTAGCGCCGGCCGGTATCGGGGGCGATGAAATAGCTCATGTTCTCGACGATGCCGAGGATCGGCACCTCGGTCTTGCGGAACATGGCGACGCCCCGACGCGCATCGATGAGGGCGAGGTCCTGCGGGGTCGAGACGATGACGGCGCCGGCGAGCGGCGTCGCCTGCGCCATGGTGAGCTGCGCATCGCCGGTGCCAGGCGGCATGTCGACGACCAGCACGTCGAGGTCTCTCCAGGCGACCTCTCGCAGCATCTGCGTGATAGCGCTCATGACCATGGGACCGCGCCAGATCATCGGCGTGTCCTCCTCGACCATGAAGCCGATGGACATCACCTTGACGCCGAACCCCTCGAGCGGGGCGAGCGTGCGGCCCTCGACGACGCGCGGCTTGCCGTGCAGACCGAACAGCTTCGGCATGGAAGGGCCGTAGATGTCGGCGTCGAGGATGCCGACCTTCAGCCCGTTGGCGGCAAGCGCCAGGGCGAGGTTGCAGGCGGTCGTCGACTTGCCGACGCCACCCTTGCCGGAGGCGACGGCGATCACGTGCTTCACCCCCGGGATCGCGGCGGACTTCGCGGAGGGCGCCTGCGCCGGCCGTCCTGGAGCGACGTGTGGCTGGGTCGAGGGGGGCGGACGGACGCCGGGCGGGGCGGCCGCGGTCTGTCGGTCGGCGGTCAGCGAGACCAGCGCCTGCCCGACGCCGGGAATGCCGCCGATGGCCGATTGCGCCGCGGCGCGGACCGGCTCCATCGCTGCGGCCTCCGTCGCGTCGATGCCGATGGCCACCATGACCTTGTCGCCGCTGACGAGGATCTCGGAAAGCCGGCCCGACGCCGTCAGGGACTGCCCGCTCGCCGGCAGCTTCACCTGTTCCAGCGCCCGTGCGACTTCTTCGCGTGTGACCATGATGCCCTCGTGTGACAGGCGGTCACATAGGGCATCGTTCCGGGCGAAGGAAGGGCTGGCCTCGTCAGGGCGTGATTGTCAGGCGCAGCACATAGGCGTCGAGGGCCGGCGGCCGGCTGGCCGTCGACAGTTCGCGCGGCGGCGCGGAGAGTTCGCCAAAGGCGACGAAACGTCCCTGCACGGGCACGAAGGGGGCGGCGAGATGCGGCGCGGGCGACAGGCGGAAGGTCGGCGCCTGGATGCCGACAGCCTCGATCTCGACGACAGGGGCGCCGGTGCGCGCGCAGCCGCGCGGCGAGGCGCAGCGGCCATCCGAGACGACACGGCTGAACTTCAGGCGCATGGAACGCCCGTTCATGCCGGGAACGTCGACAGTTTCGCCGCCGCGAATCTCGATCCGCAGGGGCTGGGGGGACTGCGCCTTGCTCGGCCCGGTCACGAGAAGGAGGATCGTGCTGGCGGCGAGGAACATGAGTGTCGGGGCAGCGATCATGGTCACGTTGGCAAGTAGACGGGCATCGAAAAACATGGGGCGGCTCCGGTATGCGTCCCCCATGGGTCGCGGCGGGAGCGCATCCGGTTCAACAGATGATGTGATGTCTAGGGATGCCCTTCGCCATGCCCGGCCGCGGTCACGAATGCGCGACGACGCCCGCTATCGTCGTCGCCGGCATGGCTGCGCCCGCAAATAAGCGGGATCGCAGGCAAATCGCGTGTTGGAGCCGTCACGGACTCGTGGTAGCAGGCGTCGCCAACCCAGAACCGAGCCGCCATCCATCCTCCCGCCGAGTCGAGAGGGCGGAGAGGGCTTTACCCGCACCGGAGTTGGCCATGGCCGTCATCAAGTCCATCGAGGAAGCGCTCACCTTCGACGACGTCCTGCTGCGGCCGGGTCTGTCGGATGTCATGCCCGGCGACGTCGACGTGAAGTCGCGCATCACGCGCACCATCTCCCTCAACATTCCGATCATCTCCTCGGCCATGGACACGGTGACCGAATACCGGATGGCCATCGCCATGGCCCAGGCCGGCGGCATCGGCGTCATCCACCGCAACCTCGAGCCCGAGGTCCAGGCCGACCACGTCCGCCAGGTCAAGCGCTTCGAGAGCGGCATGGTGCTCAATCCGATCACCATCCATCCCGACGAGACGCTGGCCGACGCCCAGGCCCTGATGAGGAAGCACAACTTCTCCGGCTTCCCCGTCGTCGAGCGTGGCCCGAACGGCAAGGCCGGCAAGCTCGTCGGCATCCTCACCAACCGCGACGTGCGCTTCGCCACCCGCCCCGACCAGCCGGTCGCCGAACTGATGACGAAGGACCGCCTCATCACCGTGGGCGAGGGCGTCACGCAGCAGGAGGCCAAGCGGCTGCTGCACCAGTTCCGCATCGAGAAGCTGCTGGTCGTCGACGAGCACTATCGCTGCACCGGCCTCGTCACCGTCAAGGACATCGAGAAGCAGGTCGCCAATCCCAACGCCTGCAAGGACGAGCAGGGGCGCCTGCGCGTCGCGGCCGCCACCACGGTCGGCGAGCAGGGCTACGAGCGCACCGAACTTCTGATCGACGCCGGTGTCGATCTGGTCGTCGTGGACACCGCGCATGGTCATTCGCAGATGGTTCTCGACCAGGTCACGCGCATCAAGCGCCTGTCCAACAAGGTGCAGGTCGTCGCCGGAAACGTCGCCACCGCCTCGGGCACCCGGGCGCTGATCGATGCCGGCGCCGACGCCATCAAGGTCGGCATTGGCCCCGGCTCCATCTGCACGACGCGCATCGTCGCCGGCGTCGGCGTGCCTCAGCTCACCGCCATCATGGAGAGCGTCGAGGCCGCCCAGGCGAGCGGCACGCCGGTGATCGCCGATGGTGGAATCAAGTTCTCGGGCGATCTCGCCAAGGCGCTGGCCGCAGGGGCCGAGGTCGCCATGATCGGCGGACTGCTGGCCGGCACGGACGAGGCGCCCGGCGAGGTCTATCTGTGGCAGGGCCGCTCCTACAAGAGCTACCGCGGCATGGGATCCGTCGGCGCCATGGCGCGGGGCTCGGCCGACCGCTACTTCCAGGCCGAGGTCAAGGACGCCCTGAAGCTCGTTCCGGAGGGCATCGAGGGCCAGGTCGCCTACAAGGGACCGGTCTCGACGGTCGTCCACCAGCTCGTCGGCGGCCTCAGGGCGGCCATGGGCTATACGGGGGCGAAGGACCTCGCCGATTTCCGCGCCAAGACCGAGTTCGTCCGCATCTCCGGCGCCGGCCTGCGCGAGAGCCACGTCCATGACGTGACGATCACCCGCGAGAGCCCCAATTATCCGAATGGCGGGCGGGTTTGAGCCGTCGGATCAGACTGGAACGCTGCGTCGTGAATCAAAAAAGGCGGCCTCGCGGCCGCCTTTTCCGTTGCTCGAGCGAGTGAAGATCACTCGCAGACGCGGATGCGGCGACGCTCGGGGCCATACGGACCCTCGACCCAGCGGCGCTCGATCCAGCACTCGCGCGGGCCGGCCGATGCGGCAGCCGCCGCGCCACCGATGATGAGGGCCGCGGCGCCGAGGCCGAGGGCAGCGCCCGGGCCGAAGCCGCGCCCGCCGCCACGACCACCGCGGAAGCCGCCACGCGGGCCGCCACGGACACCGCCGCCGCCGCCGCGGAAGCCACCGCGACGCTGCATCTCGACGGGCTGGGACGTATCGATGCCGCCGCCGAGCGCGGCGTTGATGGCAGCGCGGTCCACCATCGGGGTGGCCGAGGCCGACGACGGCATGAGGACCGTGGCGCCCAGTGCGAGCGCGCCGAGCGCGGTCGACAGAGCAAGGGTCCTGAAGGCTGAATGACGCATAACAATATCTCCCCGTGGTTTAAGGCGGGGGGATCCCCGCCCGGTTGTGACGCGATGGGCCGCATCGAAGACCAAGGATGTCACGGGATCAATCCGCCAGTTCCTTGATCAACCTTTTTGCAGCATGGTCGTTTCCATTACGCGAGGGAAGCGGAAACAGATTGTTTCACGCTGACATGGAGAATTTCCGATGGGATTGATGAATCCGGGCGGCCTGTCGCTCATCTGGCCGGTTCTGGCGCAGGTGGCGCTGACCTTCGTGATCCTCTTCGTGATGGGCTATTTCCGTCGCAGGGCGCTCCAGGGTCGCGAGGTGAAGCTGAAAGACATAGCCCTGTCTTCGGAAGCCTGGCCCGGGAAGGCCCGTCAGGCGGCCAACAATTTCTCCAACCAGTTCGAGACGCCGGTCCTCTTCTACGTGCTCGCGATCATGGCGATCCATGTCGGAGCGACCGGCTGGCTGATGACCAGCCTCGCCTGGCTCTTCGTCGCCTCGCGGATCGTCCATGCCTATGTCCATATCGGCTCGAATGATCTGAGGCTGCGGCCGCTGGTCTTCACCATCGGGTGCTTCGCCCTCCTCGCCATGCTCGTCGGCGTTCTCATCGCCGCCCTCTGACAGGAAAGAGCCCCGGTCTTGCGACCGGGGCCAAGGTTCAGGAACGGGAGGTCTGCGCTGCGTCTGGCCCTACCAGGCGCAGACGTTCACCAGCCGGCGCTCGACGCCGTAGGGCGTCTCGATCAGGCGGTAGCGGTAGCAGCTCGAGCCGACGGCGACGACGCCGAGGCCGCCGATCCAGCGGCCGTGCCGCCAGAAGCCGGGACGATGGCCGTGGCCATGGCGCCGGTGGAAGCCGAGATGGCGCCCGCCGAAGTGGCGCCCGCCGCCGAAATGCATGCCACCGCCGCCGCGGTGGAATCCGCCACCCCCGCCGCCGCGGAAACCGCGCGCTTCGGCATCGGTGGTGGAGTAGAGGCCGAGACCGGCCACGGCGACGCCGGCGAGGGCGAGAGTCTTGAGGGAGATCATGAGTATCGATCCTTGATCTGTGGTGTGAGGAGGAAGTCACCCCTTCAGCCATGGGTCGCGCCGCCGCCCGAAAAGGTTCGATGGCATTCCTGCGATAAGTGCTCTCCGGCGGCGGGCGTCATCGCCCCCGCAGAGCCGCTCCGCCCGGACGTTCCGACGGGTCCTGGAGACGCGGCGGCGCCTCTGCCGATTGCAAGGAAACGTCAACCATGGCGACCCGAGCTGCGCACTTTAATTACATTGGTTCCCTGCGGTTAAGGCGGGATTCAGCGATCCGCGCCATCGTGCTGGCACGCATACCTCCAGCCGATCACGGGCCATGGCGCCGGACGTCAAGATCACTTCGCAGGACCTTGCCCGGGCTCAGGCCACGCGGCGATGGAGCCTGACTTTCCCAGAGGCGATCGAGACGCGCTTCGAGCAGGAGATCGGTGCGCGCCGGGCGAAGAACCTGCGTCTGACCATGCCGCGGACGATCCTCGTCTACAACGCGTTCCTGCTCGGCGACTATTTTCTGGCGAACGACACGTTCTGGCTGGCCCTGGTTCTGCACCTGGCCGTGATCACCCCGTGGATGGTTGTCGCCGGCATCCTGATGTCCCGGCCGCTGACCCGCTGGGCACGCAACCTGATTATCGCCAGTATCCCGCTGGCGATGATCGCCGGCGTCCTCATCGTCTTCTCGGTCACCCGCGACCCGCTATCTGACCACTACCAGTATTTCACCATCATCGCGCTGATCTACGGGAATGCCGTGCTGAGGCCGAGCTATCCGCTGGCACTCGCCATGTCGCTGGTGACGATTCTGGCGCATATGGTCGCCCTGGCGCTGCATCCGGGCATTGCCGTTCCCGTGGCGGCTTCGGCCGCCTGTGGCCTTGTCGTCGCTTCCTACGTGTCCCTGAGCGCCAATTTCGCCATCGAGCGTGATCTTCGCCGCCTCTATCTGCTCAGGCTGGCGGACATGCTCGCCACGAGTGACCTGCAGCGTGCCGCCGCCGACCTGCACCGCATCTCCTATGTCGACCCGCTCACCGGCCTCGCCAACCGGCGCGGCATTGATGCCCGTGCCGACGCGCTCTTCGCCGGCGCGGAGCCCCGCTCGGGGCGTTTCGCCGTTCTGATGATCGATGTCGACCACTTCAAGAGCTTCAATGACCACTACGGCCATCCGGAGGGGGACCGCTGCCTGACGCGCGTCGCGGGCGCGATCCGCGACACGGTCCGGGACGGCCTCGATATCGTCGGACGCTATGGCGGCGAGGAGTTCCTGGTGATCGTGCCGGATGCCGATCTCGCGAGCGCCGTTCAGGTGGCTGATCGGATGCGCCGGCTGGTCGAGCAACTCGCCGTCCCCCATGACCAGGTCGCAGCCGGGATCGTCACGGTCAGCATCGGGGTCGGCGAGGGGACGCTCTCCGATCCGGCGAGCCTGACGAGGGCCATCGCCCATGCCGATGTCGCGCTCTACGAGGCCAAGGCCGCCGGCCGCAACTGCGTCAGACCGCTGGGCCGGCGCGTCGCCGGCAAGAGGCTGGGCCACGCCGCCTGAACGATCGCGCTTGCGGTCGGGGGTCAACCGCGTCTAACACGACGGCCTTTGGCGGGGTCTGCCCCGCGCCGGAGCCGCCGTGACCCCTTCCGCCCGCCTGTCCGCCGCCATCGAGGTCCTCGCCGATATCGAGGCGCGCCGTCGCCCCGCGACCGATGCCCTGAAGGACTGGGGCCTCGGCCATCGCTTCGCCGGGTCCAAGGACCGCGCGGCGATCGCCAGCCTCGTCTATGACGCCCTGCGCCGCCGCGCCTCGGCCGCCCACGTGATGGGCGAGGCGACGCCGCGCGCCGTCCTGCTCGGCAGCCTGGCACTCGCCCGCGGGCTCGATGTCGACGCCATCGCGGGTCTGTGTTCCGGAGAGCGCTTCGCGCCGGAGCCCTTGTCGGCGGAGGAATCCAAGCGCCTCGGTGCGCTGAATCTCGCCGATGCTCCGCCCCATGTGGCCGGCGACTTCCCGGAATGGCTGGCGCCCGATCTCGCCGCCGCCTTCGGCGACCGCCTCGTTGAGGAGATGCTGGCGCTGGCGGCGCGCGCGCCCATCGATATCCGCGTCAATACGCTGAAGACGGAGCGCGCTCGCCTCATTCCGGACCTCGCCCATCTTGCGCCACAGGTGACGCCGCACGCGCCGACCGGTCTCCGGTTCTCCGCCGGCGAGGACGGCCGCGGTCCGACGCTGCAGGTCACGCCCGAATTCCTCAAGGGCCTGTTCGAGATCCAGGACGAGGGCTCGCAGGTCATCGCCGCCATGGCCGGCGCGGCCCCCGGCATGCAGGTCGTCGATCTCTGCGCCGGCGGCGGCGGTAAGACCCTCGAACTCGCCGCGCTGATGGACAATTCCGGCCAGATCTACGCGACCGACTCCGATGCGCGGCGCCTCGCCCCGATCCACGATCGTCTCGCCCGCGCGGGCGTGCGCAATGTCCAGGTCCGCACCCCGAAGGGCAGGGGCGATGAGCCGCTGGCCGACCTCGCCGGCAAGATCGACCTGGTGCTGGTCGACGCCCCCTGCACCGGAATCGGCACCTGGCGGCGCAACCCGGATACCAAGTGGCGCGTGCGCCCCGGCGCCCTCGACGAGCGCATGAAGGACCAGGACCTCGTCCTTGCCCGTGCCGAGTGTCTGGTGAAGCCCGGCGGCCGCATCGCCTATGTCACCTGCTCGGTGCTGCCGCGCGAGAACGACGAGCGGATCGCCGCCTTCCTCAAGGCCCATCCGGGCTTCGAGGCGATCGACCCCCGCGAGGTGCTGGCGCTCGCCCCCGACACGCTCTCCGAGCGCGACGACCTGATCTCGCCAGCCGGCCTCGGGCTGCAGCTCTCGCCGCTCAGGACGGGCACGGACGGGTTCTATCTGGCGATTGTGGAGCGGCGCGCCTGAGCCGGTGTCGGGGCCGCGCGGGCCCGCCGGAGCGCCTCCTGACCGACACCCGCTGACGCCCTGCTGCCATCTCTGTGTTGATGGCGCGGAGCTTGGGCTTGCGCCGTGCCCGGCATGGTCGTAACGCAGAAAAATGACCCAGCACGACACCATCCTCATCATCGATTTCGGCTCGCAGGTGACCCAGCTGATCGCGCGGCGCGTGCGCGAGGCGGGCGTCTATTGCGAGATCCATCCCTTCCAGTCGGCTGAGGCTGCCTATCGCAAGCTCAAGCCGAAGGGGGTCATCCTGTCGGGAAGCCCGGCCTCGGTGACCGAAGATTTCTCGCCCCGTGCCCCGCAACTGATCTTCGACGAGAAACTGCCCGTCTTCGGCATCTGCTATGGCGAGCAGGCCATGGCCGAGCAGCTCGGCGGCAAGGTGGAGGCCGGTCATCACCGCGAGTTCGGCCGCGCCTTCCTCGACGTGAAGAAGCCGTCGCGGCTCTTCGAGGGCGTCTGGGAGCCCGGCACCCGCCATCAGGTCTGGATGAGCCACGGCGACCGCGTCACCCAGTTGCCTGAGGGCTTCGAGGTGGTCGCCACCTCCGACAATGCCCCCTATGCCGCCATCGCCGACGAGAAGCGCAACTACTACGCGGTTCAGTTTCACCCGGAGGTGGTGCACACGCCGGACGGGGCGAAGCTCATCCAGAACTTCGTTCACAAGATCGCCGGCGCCCGGTCCGACTGGACCATGTCGGCCTATCGCCAGGAGATGATCGCCAAGATCCGCGCCCATGTCGGCAAGGGCAAGGTGATCTGCGGCCTGTCCGGCGGCGTCGATTCCTCGGTTGCGGCCGTCCTGATCCACGAGGCCGTGGGCTCGCAACTGACCTGCGTCTTCGTCGACCACGGCCTGATGCGCCAGAACGAGGCCAAGGAGGTCGTCGAACTCTTCCGCGGCCACTACAACATCCCTCTCGTCCACGTGGACGCCGCCGACCTCTTCCTCGGCGAGCTTGCCGGCGTCACCGACCCGGAGACCAAGCGCAAGACCATCGGCCGCCTGTTCATCGAGGTCTTCGAGAAGGAGGCCAAGGCTGTCGGCGGCGCGGAGTTCCTTGCCCAGGGCACGCTCTATCCCGACGTCATCGAGAGCGTCTCCTTCACCGGCGGCCCCTCGGTCACCATCAAGAGCCACCACAATGTCGGTGGCCTGCCCGAGCGCATGAACATGAAGCTCGTCGAGCCGCTGCGCGAGCTGTTCAAGGACGAGGTGAGGGCGCTCGGCCGCGAACTCGGCCTCCCCGACAGCTTCGTCGGCCGCCATCCCTTCCCAGGACCTGGCCTCGCCATCCGCATTCCCGGCGAGATCACGCCGGAGAAGCTCGACATCCTGCGCCAGGCCGACGCCATCTATCTCGACGAGATCCGCAAGGCCGGGCTCTACGACATCATCTGGCAGGCCTTCGCCGTGCTGCTGCCGGTCCGCACCGTCGGCGTCATGGGCGACGGACGCACCTACGACCACGTCTGCGCGCTGCGCGCCGTCACCTCCGTCGACGGCATGACGGCCGACTTCTACCCCTTCGACATGACCTTCCTCGGCCGTGCCGCCACCCGCATCATCAACGAGGTGCGCGGCATCAACCGCGTCGTTTACGACGTGACCTCGAAGCCGCCGGGGACCATCGAGTGGGAATAATTTTTGCCCATCCGAGGGTATCCGAAACTACGCCAGAATACGCTCTAACCCACTGAAAAACAGAAATAATCAAGCCACCGCCTATTGATGTCTATCGGTGGGCATGGAACGCGTCTGTCGTATCTGGTGACGGACCCGCCCCCCGTTGATCATCCGGAAAATCGAAAGTACCGTCACAGCGACAGAGGCTCGTGACGGTACTTTTTTCGGCCTAATCTACTGAAAATAAACAGATATGTCCGCCGAAAGCCTCCGAAAAACGCCTGACGGTCTTTTTTTGCGTGGAGGCCCCAAATGTTGACGGATGCAGCACTCAAGTGCCTGAAACCAAAAGCCAAAATGTACAAGGTGACCGATCGTGACGGCATGTATGTGCGCGTCGCACCCACGGGCGGCATCTCGTTCAGGCTGGACTACCGGCTGAACGGCAGGCGCGAGACCGTCCATCTTGGCAAGTACGCCAGAGATGGGATCTCGCTCGCCCGGGCGCGTGAACTGTGCCTGGACGCCAAACGGATGATCGCAGAGGGGCGGTCACCAGCCATCGAGAAGCAGCGGGATAAGCGTCGGATCAAGGAGGCCAAGAGCTTCGGTGAGTTCGGCGAGAAGTGGCTGACAGGCGCGCCCATGGCCGACAGCACGCGCGCCATGCGCCGCGCCATCTTCGAGCGCGAACTCAAGCCCGTCTGGCGGAATCGGTTGCTGACCGAGATCACGCCTGATGACCTGCGCGCACACTGCGCCAAGATCGTGGAACGGGGCGCGCCGGCGACAGCCATCCATGTGCGGGATATCCTGAAGCAGATCTACGCCTTCGCCATTCTCCATGGCGAGAAGGTCGCGAACCCGGCCGATGATGTGGGTCCTGCTTCGATCGCCACCTTCACGCCGAAGGACCGGGCGCTTTCGCCGACCGAGATCCGCATCATGCTCAAGCAACTCGAGCATGTCGCGACCCTGCCGACGATCCGCCTCGGCATGAAGCTCTACCTCCTCACCATGGTCCGGAAGAGCGAGTTGCAGGACGCGGTCTGGGATGAGGTCGATTTCGAAAACGCTGTCTGGACGATCCCGAAGGAGCGCATGAAGCGATCGAAGGCGCACAACGTCTATCTGTGCCGGCAGACTCTCGACATCATGATCGCGCTCAAGACCTGCGCTGGTAATTCCCGATATCTGCTGCCGTCCCGCTACGATGCGGACGCGCCGATGTCGCGGGCGACCTTTAACCGGGTCACCTACGCTGTCGTCGAACAGGCCAAGAAGGAGGGGCTGCCGCTGGAGCCGTTCACCGTCCATGACCTTCGGCGCACGGGGTCGACGCTGCTCAACGAGCTGGGCTTCAACCGCGACTGGATCGAGAAGTGCCTGGCGCACGAGGATGGGCGTTCATCGCGCGGCGTCTATAACAAGGCCGAGTACGAAGTTCAGCGTCGCCACATGATGCAGGAATGGGCTGATACCGTCGATGCCTGGGTCGAGGGCCGGAAGTATGTTCCGACACTGTTGCCAACAGTCATGCCGCCTATCGCGCTCGATCCTGCCCTTTGACCGGGCGAGACTTTCGCTTGGTGACGTCTGGATGGTGTGCGCGATGGATCGGCTTCGCGCGCCGCGCCAGCAACCAGGCCTGGACCTCGGCGAGGTCCCAGACTATGCAGCGCGGTGACAGCGCGAAGCGGCGTGGGAACTCGCCGCGCTGCTCCATCTCGTAAATCGTGCTGTCGGCCAGTGGCACCATCTCGCGCAGCTGGTGCCGTCTGATGGTCTTCCTGATCTCCAAAGGCTCAATCTGTCCCATGTCTTATCTCCTTCGCGGCTGTCGCTGCGATTGAGAACGATAGGTTCCGATATCGGAAGCCCCTGCGTGCTGATGTGCGGGGATTTCGGGCTGTGGCGTAGAAATCGGCGGGTTTGAAACAGTTTTCTTGTACGCGACGGGTCGCACGGGTCTCTGCTGATGATGGTCCGCTTACATCCCTAATCCCTGATTGCCACTGAACCGCTCTGGGTTTGCCGGAGGGCAGATTGCTTGAGTCCTACGCGGCCATTTTGAGGTTCTCAAGGGCTGCATAGTAGTTGGCTTCCGCCTCAGCGGGCGGGATGTTGCCGATCGGCTCCAGCA